>NZ_JBEORT010000063.1:0-40238 GCF_040302425.1 Streptomyces sp. NPDC126497 | reverse complement strand
GGTGCGCATGTTCGGCAGGCCGTCCTCGGCGTGCCAGGTCTCGAAGTCGGAGTGCCAGTAGAAGCCGCCGGCGCCGAAGCCGGGTTTGACGTTGACCCGGGACTGGTGGACGTAGACGTCCGAGCCGAGGATCTGCCGGGCGCGGCCGACCACCCGCTCGTCGCGCACCAGTTCGGCGAAGACCTCGCTGATCCTGTGCACCTCGAAGACGGAGCGGATCTTCTGGGACCTCGGCTCGACGACGGAGCGTTCGTCCGCGCGGATGGCCGGGTCGTCGATCAGCCGCTCCAGCTCGCGCCGGTACACCTCGACCTCGTCGGGTGCGATGAGCCGGTCGACGGCGAGGAAGCCGTCGCGGTCCAGGGCCTGCAGGTCGGCGGCCGGGACGGGGCCGGGGGTGTCCGGGGAGCCCCAGACCACCGGGTCCTTGCGGGGAGTGGCCACCTCGGTGGCGCCGCGGGTGGGGTAGAGGTCGGTGACGTGCGTGGTCGTGGTCACGGTGACTCACACCTCCTCGGTGAGCTGGGGGTCCCCCCAGGCTTCAGGCTCTGGGGGAGGGTAGACGCCGTTCTCGTCGTGGTCCTCCCGTCCGGTGACGGGCGGGTTGAAGACGCAGATGCAGTGGAAGTCCTCCGTGACCTTGAGCGTGTGCCGCTCGTGGCCGTCCAGGAGGTACATGGTGCCGGGCGTGATGGTGTAGGTCTTCCCGGTCTCGCGGTCGGTCAGCTCGGCCTCGCCCTTGGTGCAGACGACGGCCTCGACGTGGTGGGCGTACCACATGTCGGTCTCGGTGCCCGCGTACAGGATCGTCTCGTGCACGGAGAAGCCGACCTTCTCCCTGGCGAGGACGATGCGCTTGCTCTCCCACGTGCCGGACGCCGACTTCACGTGCCGGTCGGTGCCTTCGATCTCCTTGAACGAACGGACGATCACGCTGGTGTCACCTTTCTCCTACGGGCGGGACCGGTCGCCCGCGCGCCCCGTGGCACCGCGCGCTCAGCGGCGGGGGGCCCGCGGCGGGGGCCCGGTCTCCCGCACCGCACGGGCGAACAGCGAGAGCCCCTCCTCCAGTTCCTCGTCGCCGGCGGTCAACGGCGGGAAGAGCTTCGCGACTTCGTCCTCGGGACCCGACGTCTCCAGAAGCAGTCCCAGTTCGAAGGCGCGGGCGCGGACGCGGGAGGCGCGTGAGACGTCGGCGAACTCCACACCCCACGCCAGGCCCCGGCCGCGTACGCCGGAGGCGCGGGCCGGCCCCTCGGCGGCGATGGCCTCCAGGGCCTGCCCGATCTCCTCGCCGCGGGCCAGGGTCTGCTTCTCCAGTCCGCCGTCGCGCCAGTACTCCTCCAGCGCGGCGGTGGCCGTCACGAAGGCCGGGTTGAGGCCGCGGAAGGTGCCGTTGTGCTCGCCCGGCTCCCAGACGTCCAGTTCGGGCCGGAACAGGGTCAGCGCCATCGGCAGCCCGTAGCCGCTGATCGACTTCGACAGGGTGACGACGTCCGGCGTGACACCGGACTCCTCGAAGGAGAAGAACGCTCCGGTGCGGCCGCAGCCCATCTGGATGTCGTCGACGATCAGCAGCATGTCGTGACGCCGGCACAGCTCGGCGAGATCACGCAGCCACTCGGCCCGCGCCACGTTGATCCCGCCCTCGCCCTGCACCGTCTCCACGATCACGGCCGCGGGGGTGTCCAGGCCGGAACCCCCGCCCTCCAGCAACCGCTCGAACCACGAGAAGCCGGACGTCCGGTCGTCCGACGGGTCGTCGAAGGGCATGGGGGCGGTGTGCACCAGCGGAACGCCCGCGCCCGCCCGCTTGAAGGCGTTGCCGGTGACGGCGAGGGAGCCCAGCGACATGCCGTGGAAGGAGTTGGTGAAGAAGGCGACGGACTCCCGGCCCTTCACCTTGCGGGCCAGCTTCAGGGCCGCCTCGACGGCGTTGGTTCCGGCGGGCCCCGGGAACATCACCTTGTACGGCAGTCCGCGCGGCTCCAGCACGATCTCCCGGAAGGTCTCGAGGAAATTCCGCTTGGCGACCGTCGACATGTCGAGGGCGTGAGTGACGCCGTCCTTGCCGAGGTAGTCGAGGAGCGCCCGTTTGAGGACCGGATTGTTGTGCCCGTAGTTCAGTGCGCCCGCACCGGAGAAGAAGTCCAGGTACGGTCGGCCGTTCTCGTCGTACAGTCGGCTTCCACTGGCGCGGTCGAACATCGCGGGCCAGTTGCGGAGATAACTGCGCACTTCGGACTCGAGCGTTTCGAAGACGTCCTGGTCGGAATTTCCGAATGCCATGGGGGGAACTCTCCTCCGAAGAGAGGGAAGGGAGGGGGAATGCCGGTTCCGTCGCTCACGCCCGCTGCCGGCGCAGTGGGCCGACGCGGTACAGGAACTCGGTCTCATGGGTGTCGGGAAAAAGCTCCGCGGGGAACAGCACGTCCCTTTCGAGCGGTGCCGCGTGCCGCTCGGCGAACGACCGGAACAGCCGGTCCGACGCGGTGTTGTCCGCGCTGATGGTCGTCTCCAGGTACCGGAGGGCGCCGGCGGCCGCCAACCGGGCGGTGAGGTGGTCCAGCAGGGCGCCGGCGACGCCGTGTCCCCGTCGCTCCCGGTCCACGGCGATCTGCCAGACGACGAGGGTGCCGGGTTGCTCGGGGCGGTGGAACCCCGTGACGAATCCGACCGGCGCGCCATCGCTCCGCAGAGCCACCGCGGACGTGCGGGCGAATTCCCTGAACCACAGCAGATAACTGTAGGAGGAGTTCACGTCGAGCACCCCGGAATCACGGGCGATGCGCCATGCCGCGGACCCGTTCTCGACCGTGGGAGCCGTCATGACCAGTGTGTCCATGAAACACATCTCGCTCTCCCCGCGCCCACCGGCCCGCGTGGTCGGGTGCGTCCGGATCGGCTCGGGTGTCTTCCGTGTGTGCCGGGATTTCCCGCTCCGGCGGGCCGCATTCCTTACGGGAAGCGCCTTTGTCCCGGCCGCCCGCTGGGGAACGCAGGTCGAACACCTTCGTTCCGATGCTACGTCCGTGAGGCTGCGGAAGGCCAGAGGGGCCGGCCTGTTTAAATGTTGGGAACCGGGAAATCCCCTCGCCGACCGTGGAGAAACGGAAGGCACGCGATTTGTTTCGCGCGGCCTTTCCGGGAAGGGCGACGGAATTCTATCAATCGGGGCCCGGACCGGCGAACCGGCGACGCACCCCGGCTCGGGCACGGTGCACCGGCTCGCGGAACCGGTCGGGGCCCGGCAGCGCGGAGACGGCGATCGCCTACGGCGGGCCGGGTCCGGCGCGGGTGCGCGGCCCGGAGGGCGGCGCCGGGTGCGGGTGGTGGACCCCACCGTGCTGATCCCGAACGTCTTCGCCGAGCCCGCCCGCAGCTCCGAGGGCAAGGCGCAGGGGGAGCCGGCGCCGCCCGCGGACGGGAGGTGACGCGGGCGGACCCGGTCCTGCACGTCGTCGACGCCTCCTCCCCACGGGCCGCGGAGCACATCGCCGCCGTCCGCGGAGCCCTGGGGGGCATCGACGCGCAGGGCGCGCCGCGCCGTCGGTGTGACCTGTGTCACATATGACGCCCTTGGCACGGGGGTTCCTCCCGTGTCACAATTTCGGCACACCTTCCCTGCCCGAAAACAGTCGCGAGGCAGCGGATTGGCCGCCGTTCCGGGACCGACCGCCATCCCGTCGATCCCCCGCAGGCGAGACCGAGCCCTCTGTGAACCACAGCGGTCGGTCACCTTGTTCGAGCATTCGAGCAGCTGAAGTCCCCTCCCTCGAAGGGCGGACGCGACTCGCCGTCGACGTTCACCTCCGACCCGGCCGCCACAGCGGAGGGTCGGTCCGGCAGTCCGGTCACGGCCGCGGCCCGTCCCGCCCCAGTCCCAGGCGCACGACGCGTGCCGACGCGACACGGACCGCGGCCGTGACCGGTGCGGTCCGGCGGCGCGTCACGAAGAAGCCCGCGGTGTCGGAGATCCGTGAGACCACCCGTCAGGGCCGTGCGGCGTCCGACCGCGAGTGGTGGCCTGTCACGCCCGATTCACCCGGGCGTGACAGGCCACCGCGCGGAACCTGTCAACGACCACACCGAGGACGGAGGCGAGAACGGCCCGCCGCCAGCGCGACGCCCCACTGCCCTTGCCGTCGAGACCCTGAGGAAGTGGATCCCAGACATGCCGAGGCTATGCAAGCCGGCGATGAACGCGCCCGAACACGTCATCACCGTGGAGGAGACCCTGGAGTTCGCCGCGAAAGCCCATGCCGGCAAGCCCCAACTCGCCCTGGCGCTACGCCTGATCCGGAACACCGGTGTCAAGAAGCGGCACATCGTCCAGCCCATCGAGAAGACGCTCCACCATCCGGGCTTCGAGGAGCGCAACCGCATCTACGAGGTCGAGTCCAAGAAGCGCACGCCCCAGGTCGTCGAACAGGCCCTGGCCAACGCGGAGCTGAAGGCCCGTGACATCGACGCCATCATCTACGTGTCGTGCACCGGGTTCCTGATGCCGTCACTGACGGCGTGGCTGATCAACAACCTGGGCTTCCGCTCCGACACACGGCAGATACCCATCGCCCAGCTGGGCTGCGCGGCGGGCGGGGCGGCGATCAACCGCGCCCACGACTTCTGCATGGCCCACCCCGGCAGCAACGTCCTGATCGTCTCCTGCGAACTGTGCTCGCTCTGCTACCAGCCCGACGCGGACGACATCGGCTCGCTGCTCTCGGACGGCCTGTTCGGCGACGCGGTCGCCGCCGCCGTCGTCCGGGGCGAAGGGGGCGTCGGCATCGACCTGGAGCGCAACGCCTCCTACCTCATCCCGGGCACCGAGGACTGGATCTCCTACGCGGTCAAGGACACCGGCTTCCACTTCCAGCTGGACCGCCGCGTGCCCGGCACGATGGAGCCGCTCGCCCCGGTCCTGCGCGAGCTGGCCAAGGACCACAGCTGGGACGTCGGCAAGCTCGACTTCTACATCATTCACGCCGGTGGTCCGCGCATCCTCGACGACCTCGCGAAGTTCCTCGAAGTCGACCGCGAGGTGTTCCGGCACAGCTGGTCGACCCTGAACGAGTACGGCAACATCGCCAGCGCCGTCGTCCTCGAGGCCGCCCGCAGGCTGTTCGAGGAGGACGCGCCCGCGCCCGGTGCGACCGGCCTGATCGCCGGCTTCGGCCCGGGCATCACCGCCGAGATGGTGCTCGGGACCTGGGCGGCCGGCGGCGTCCCGCGGCCCTTCGCCTGAGCCCACGCACCGACAAAGGAAGCGGAACACATGACCGACCTCATCATCCCGGCCGGTGTCGGGCGCAAGCTGGTCACCCCGGCGCAGGAGGTGACCTTCAAGGCCACGAAGGAGATGGGATCCTCCGTATCGATCTTCGAGGTGATCGTTCCGCCCGGATTCGACGTCGGGGCGCACGTCCACAACCGGTCCCAGGAGTTCTTCTACGTCCTGGAGGGCGAGCTGGACCTGTTGTGCTTCGAGCCGACCGAGCGCACGACGGACACCTGGCACCACTGGCGGTCCCCCAAGGGTGACCGTGTCGTCCGTGCAGGCGAGGGCAGTTGCATGTTCGTTCCCCCCGGCACCCCGCACGCGTTCCGGAACGCCACGGACAAGCCGGTGAAAATGCTCTTCCAGAGCTACCCCTCGCCCGAACACGAGGCCTACTTCGAGGAGATCGCCGAGATCTGGTCACGCGGTACCGCGGTGGACCCCGCGGCCGTGGAGGCGATGCGCCGGCGGTACGACGTCAGCCAGATCACGCCGCTGCGCTTCGAGCCGCCGTCCGGCGCCGGGAGCCCCGGCCGGAAAACGAACGCCGAGCGGGACGAGAGGTGACCGCGATGGAGACGACCCCTCCCATCCCCCTGGTTCACGCAAGCCTCGGGGAGAAGGAACTGGCCGCCGTCGCCGAGGTGTTCTCCTCCGGCTGGCCGGCCGGGCAGGGCCCGAGGGGCAAGGCCCTGGAGGCCCAGCTGGCCGAGAAGTACGACGTCGCCGACGCCGTCGCGGCGAGCAACTGCGGTGCCGCGCTCCACTTGGCGCTGCTCGCCCTCGGCGTCGAGCCCGGTGACGAGGTGATCGTCGCCGACTACACCTTCCCGGCCCCCGCCCAGGCCGTGCGCTACGTCGACGCCGTACCGGTCTTCGCCGACGTACGTGCCGACACCGGCACCGTCGACCCGCAGTCGGTGTCCGACCTGATCACCCCCCGCACCGTCGGCGTGATCGCGGTGGACACGCTCGGCGTCCCCGCCGACTACGCGCAACTGCAGACGATCGCCGACCGTCACGGCCTGTTCCTCGTGGAGGACGCCGCCTGCGCGGTCGGCGCCACCTACCAGGGCCGCCAGGCGGGCGCGCTCGCCGAGGTGGGCTGCCTGTCCTTCCACGGACGCAAGGGAGCCACCAGCGGTGAGGGAGGCGCGCTGCTCGCGCGCGATCCGAAGATCGGGGCGGACGCGCGGCTGCGCTCCTCCTTCGGCATCGGCAGCATCTTCGACATGGGCAAGGTCGTCGGCCTGCCCATCCCGGAGTTCACCGAGATCGGCTACAACTACAAGCTGTCCGACATCGCCGCGGCGATCCTGCAGGTGCAGCTGGGCAGGGTCGACGAACTGCTGGCCCGTCGCAACGCCGTCGCCGCGCAGTACACCGAGCTCCTCGCCGACGAGGAGCTCCTGACGGTGCCGTCCGTACCCGAGGACCGCACCCATGCCTGGCAGTCCTACGTCGTCACGCTGGACGCGGGTGTGGACCGCTCGGCGGTCGCCGCCGAACTGCGGGGCCAGGGGATCGGCTGCGGACAGGGCGCGTGGGCGACCCACGTGCAGCCGGTGTTCCGGTCGCAGCAGAAGTGCCCGGTCTCGGCGGACCTCTTCGCACGCAACCTCGCCGTACCCATGCACGCGGAACTCACCCCGGACCAGGTCGAGAGGGTCGTGCACGCCCTGCGCGGCGCGGTCCGGACCCACTCGACGGCCACCCGGTCCACAGGAGGGGCAGCATGACGAACCACCAGCCGTCGCCCGACACCGTCATGAGGCTGATCAACGGCTACTGGGCCACCGGCATCCTCGCCGCCTCGGCCACCCACTCGCTCTTCAACCACCTGGAGGACGGCGCGGGCACCGCGGCCGCGCTGGCCGACCGCGCCCGGATCTCCGAGCGGGGCGCGCAGACCCTCCTCGACGGACTCGTCAGCATCGGTCTGGTCGAGCGGCACGACGGCCGCTACCGCAACACCGCCGAGGCGTCCGCCTACCTGGTCGACGGCAGACCCGGCTCGCTGAGCAACTTCGCCAGGCTCAAGCTGACCCACATGGGCAGCCTGGCCGACCTGGCCGAGGTGGTCCGCGTCGGGGGGCCGGTGACGAACCCGGTGGTGGAAGTGGCCAACAACCCGCACTGGGAGGGGATCGTCACGGCGATCGCCGCGCAGTCGGTGCCCGCCGCCACGATCGCCGCCGAGGAGCTCGGGCTGGCCGAGGCCGGCGAGATCACCATCCTCGACGTGGGCGGTGGCTCGGGCGTCTACTCGGGCATCTGGCTGGAGGCCAACCCGGCCGCCCGCTCCACCCAGCTCGACTGGGAGCCGATCAACGCGATCGCCCGCCGGCTGCTGACGGAGCGCGGGGTGGCCGACCGGTTCACCACCGTCGACGGCGACTTCCACACCACCGACTTCGGCACCGCCGCGTACGACGTCGCGGTGTACTCCCACATCGCCCACCAGGAGGGCCCGGAGAGCAACGTGGAGGTCTTCACCCGGCTCCGGCAGGCCCTCAAGCCCGGCGGCGCCCTCGTCGTCAACGACTACATCGTCGACGACGACCGCAGCGGTCCGGCCTTCCCCCTGTTGTTCGCCTCCGAGATGCTGCTCAAGAGCAAGCAGGGCAGCACCTGGCGGCGGTCCGACTACCACGACTGGCTCGTCAAGGCCGGCTTCACGGACGTCTCGTTCCGCTCCGCGCCGCCCGCCACCCTGGTCATCGCCCGGTAGGCGGCGGACCGGAGCGTCGTCACGGACTTCGGTACAGCCCGCATGCTCATTGATCCCCGCAGAGGAGACAGCCCATGAAGGGTTCCGTGGCCTATCGATCGATACAGGAGCGCGGTCTTCACATCGGCCTGCTGCCGGCCATGGCCGCGGCCGTCAACGGGGCGACGCCGATCACCCTCGACCACGACCTGGACGTCCTTCCCGAGGTGGGCAGGCACCTGACGGTCTCCCGGCTCGCCGAGTTGGTCGACGACCTGGCGGCCCGCCTGTGGGCCGCCGGTGTGCGGCCCGACGAGCACGTCGTGCTCCACAAGAGGGCGAACGCCGACGTGTGGATGCTGGCCTGCGCCGCGTCCCGGATCGGCGCGGTGCCCGTGCTGCTCTCGCCCAGTCTGGACGCGGTGACGGTCGGCGCCCTGCTCGAGCGGGTCGACCGGCCGAACCTGCTCACCGATGAGGCCAAGCTCGACGTGCTGGCCGAGTTGCCCCTGACGGAGCTGACCCGGCGGGTGGTCATCGTGTCCGGCGAGCGGCCGCAGACCGTGTCGCTGGACACCGTCGCCGGGGCGCCGCGGGTCAGGCCCGTGGTGCGGCCCATCGACGAGGCCGCCGTGATCACCCACACCTCGGGCACCACCGGGGTGCCCAAGCTGGTCGTGCACACGCCCCGCACCCAGGGCATCCGGCTCAAGCCCCAGTGGCGGATGCTCTCCCTCATGCGGAAACGGGAGAACGTCGCCATCCACCTCCCCTTCGTGCACTCGCGGAACGTCGCGGCGATGGCTCTGGCACTCCTGAGGGAGATGCCGGTGCTGCTCATGAAGGAGTCGGACCCCGCAAGGGTCGCGGACCTGTTCCTCGAGAACCGGCCGGGTCTCGTCGAGGCGCTGCCCAACTCACTGATGGCGTGGGAGGGCCTGACCGAGGACCCGCGCAAGCCGTTCGCCTCGGTGAAGTGCTTCAGCAGCACCTTCGACGCGATCCATCCCAGGACGATGAGCCGGCTGCTCGCGTCGTCCGAGCGGCGGGGCGCCCTGTTCTTCCAGATCTACGGGCAGAGCGAGGTCGGGCCCGCAGTCGGCCGCGCCTACTTCCGCCACTCCGCCCACAAGGTCAACGGCCGCTGCGTCGGCTGGCCGATGCCCCTGGGTTCGGCGAAGGTGCGTGTCGTCAGCCGCGACGGCACGCGCCCGACGGAGCGGAACCCCGGCCGCATCCAGGTCTCCTGGCCGGGTCTGGCCAAGACGTACTTCGGTGAGGAGGAGCGCTACGCCGACCACCGTGACGGTGACTGGTGGGGTACCGGGGACGTGGGGTACTTCACCAGGTTCGGCTGCCTGCACATGCTCGACCGCGAGGTCGACATGATCCCCGGGGTCCGCAGCTCCCTCGAGGTCGAGGACCTGGTCCTCGCCAGGCTGCAGGAGCTGAGCGAGCTGGTCGTGGTCCACGGCCCGGACTCCGAGGCCGTCCCGGTGCTCTGCACCCACGGTGACCGGCCGCTGGACCCGGCCCGCTGGCGTGCGGCCGTCGCCGACTTCCCGCAGCTGGCCGACCCGATCCAGATCCCCGAGGCCGAGCTGCCGCGCACCGGCACGCTCAAGGTACAGCGCCTCGCACTGGCCGACCGGCTCAAGGACAGGCTCGAGAAGCGGGACTGACCCGCGATCAGCCGACCGCCGCGGCGGCGGAGGACCGTCGCCGTACGGCTCGCGAGCCCCCTGTGAGCGACGCACACAGGAACCGAGACCGACTCATGGGAGTGATGATGCCGGGTACCGTCGACGTCGATGTGGCGAGTGTCTACTCAGCCATTGAGAAGTCAGCCGCTCTGCTGGACGTGACCGCTTCGCGCGACATCGTCCTGCCCGTCCTCAGCGCGTACGAGGACGCGCTGGACCAGGCCGTGATCGCCTTCAGGGTGGCCACCAACGCGCGGCATGAAGGGGATTTCGACGCTCGCTTCACCCTTCCCAAGGAGGTGGATCCGTACGAGGTCGCCCTGTCGAAGGGGCTGATCGCGAGGACGGACCACCCCATCGGCACCCTGCTCTCGGACATCCAGCGGCTCTGCCCCATCGACAGTTACGGCATCGACTTCGGAGTCACTTCCGGGTTCAAGAAGATCTGGGTGTACTTCCCCGCGGGAGAGCAGGAGACCCTGGACCGGCTCAACCGCCTGGCGTCGATGCCGCCGAGCCTCGCCGGGAACATCGACTTCTTCACCCGTTACGGCCTGGCCGACAAGGTGGACGTGATCGGGATCGACTACCGCAGCCGAACGATGAACGCGTACCTCGCGGCGCCCCCGGAGTGCTTCGAGCGGGAGACCGTCCTCGCGATGCACCGGGACATCGGGCTGCCGAACCCGAGCGAGCGGATGTTCGCCTTCTGTGAGAAGTCGTTCGGGCTCTACACCACCCAGAACTGGGAATCCAACGAAATCGAGCGGATCTCCTACGGTGTGAAGACAGAGAACCCGATGGCGTACTTCGCCCGGCTGGGCACCAAGATCGAGCATTTCGTGAAGAACGTCCCGTACGGTGTCGACGACCCCAAGATGGTCTACGCCGCCGTGACGTCCGACGGCGAGGAGTACTACAAACTCCAGTCGTACTACCGCTGGCGCTCCGTCAGTCGGCTGAACGCCGCTTACATCGCCGCTCGCGACAAGGAACCCGCATAACCGCAGAAGCGGTTCGCGCGCCGGCCGCGGGGCCGGCCCCCAGGGAATCCCGCCCGTTGCGGGATTCCCTTCTTCGGTCTGCTCTCATGCAGCTCAGTCACGGACCGCACGCAGAATTGCGTACGAGAGGTGAGTGCAATAATGAGTCGGACGACCTCGGGCCCGGAAGATCCGGGCGGACAGGGCAGTCCAGTATTCCAGTTCAGTCGTATGGAGGGTCTCCTTCGAGGACACCGGCTCCGCCGCCTGACAGTCGACGGCCTCGACGCCGTGTTCGTCGGGGACCCGGTCCTGGTGCGCAAAATACTGGTGAGCGAGAGCAAGAACTACGGCAAGGGTGAACTCTTCCGGAAGGCCAGAAACCTCAGCAGGGTGGGAATGCTCTCGGAGGACGAGGCCATGCACCGGCACTACCGGCGCCTGGCGAATCCCTACCTGCGGTCGTCGAAGGTCGACGCATACGTTCCCGCCATGCGTGACATCGTGCGGGGCGCCGTGTCCTCGTGGCGGGCCGGGGACGCCGTGGACATCCAGGCGGAGATGTGCCGGATCACCTGCGGGATCGCTGTGGAAACGCTCATCACCGGGCTGTCGTCCGGGACCACGGAAGAGCTGAGCGGGCGCCTTTCCCGTCTGGCCTGGGAGATGATCAGGAAACCGCTCTACGGGAAGTCGGCGGCCCGCGCGGCGCGGCCGGGCGCGTCCCGGAAGCTGTCCCGGGCGCGCACGGAGTTCCGGGAATCACTCGCGGCGTGCATCGCGGGCCTCATGGACTCCCCGGAATCGGCGGGCGGCTACCTCTCGGCGCTCCTGACGGACTCCGACGACGAGGGGAACCGTCGCCTGACGGCGGACGAGGTGTGCGAAGAGGCGGCCATGATGCTGACCGCGGCCACGGTCACCACGGCCTCCGTCATGTCGTGGTCCCTGTACCTGCTCTCCAGGAACCCCCTGGTCGAGGAGAGGCTCCTCAAGGACCTGATGCTCAGGCGGAGCGGAAGCGCCCCCCACGACCACGCCGCCCCCGGCTACACCCTCCGGTTCCTGATGGAGGTCCTGCGCCTCTACCCCCCGGTGTGGATCTCGTGCCGGAAGACCCTTTCGGACGTCGTGCTCGGCGACCACCCGCTCCCCGCGGGAACGAACGTGGTGTTCAGTTCCTACCTGCTGCACCGCGACCCCGACCGCTACCCGGACCCGCACCGGTTCGACCCCGACCGGTGGCTGACCGTCCGGCCCGACAAGGCGGACGCCTCCTACATCCCCTTCGGCATCGGGTCGAAGGGATGCATCGGGGAGCCGTTCGCCTGGCAGGAACTCGAAGTCATCCTCGACGTGGTGACACAGGAATGGAAGCTGACCGCCGGCTCCGGCCGCCCCGTCCGCACAGCGCCGGAGACCACGCTCCATCCCCGCCGCCTTCTCATGGTCCCTCAGCCGCGGTAACCCGCGAGGACGATGCGATCCCACCGCAGACAAGACAAGGGGAGTTGAGTGCTGTGACGCTGCCGACGTCGGCGGAGGGAGTGTCGACGGACCGCCGGACCCGTTCCGCCGGTACCGGTCGCGCCCACGCCAAAGCCGTTCTGCTCGGGGAACACGCCGTCGTGTACGGGGCTCCGGCACTCGCTCTTCCCCTTCCGCAGCTGACGGTCACGGCCGACGCCCGCCGGTCCCGCCGCGGGAGCGGCGGACCGGGCACCGTGTCCTTCACGATGAGCGGTTCCCCGTCGCGGCCGGTGGTGACGCAGGCGTCCGACGGGCTTCGCCGGCTGGTCACCGAGTTCACGGCGACCCTGGGCGTGGACGACGGCCAGCACCTCGACGTGGTCATCGACTGCGCGATCCCGCACGGCCGGGGCCTCGGCTCCAGTGCGGCCTGCGCGCGTGCGGTGGTCCACGCCCTCGCCGATCTCCATGGCCGCGAGGTCACGGAGACCGAGGTGTTCGACCTGGTGCAGACGGCCGAGAACGTGGCGCACGGCCGCTCCAGCGGCGTCGACGCACGGGCCGTCGGCGCGTCCGCCCCGCTGCTGTTCCAGCGGGGCGAGGCCCGGGAACTGAGCATCGGCTGCCACGGCCTGTTCGTCATCGCGGACAGCGGTGTCGTGGGCCGCACCAAGGACGCGGTCGAGCTGCTGCGCGAAGGATTCCAGCGGCACGACGGAGCGGAGGAGAGATTCGTGCACCGCGCATCGCGGCTGACCGAGGAGGCCCGGCACGCCCTCGCCGACGGCAGGGAGGAGGAGCTCGGCTCACGGCTGACGGACTACCACGACCTGTTGCGGGAGGCCGGGCTCAGCACTCCCGGCATCGACGCCCTCGTCGGGGCCGCGCTCACGGCGGGCGGCCTCGGAGCCAAGATCACCGGTGGTGGCCTGGGCGGCTGCGTCATCGCCCTGACCCGGCCGGAACAGTCCGAGGAGGTCGTCCGGCGGCTGCACGCGGCAGGCGCCGTGCGGAGCTGGGTCGTGCCACTGGGAGGACGCGCCGAGCATGCGACGTGAGAGCCCGGCCCCCCTCGGCCACGCGCGGGAGCGGGGCGCCACCGGAGGTGCCACCGCCGTAGCGCACCCGAACATCGCGCTGATCAAGTACTGGGGCAAGCGGGACGAACAGCTGGTCCTGCCCCGTGTCGACAGCCTGTCGATGACCCTGGACGTCTTTCCGACGACCACCCGCATCCGTCTGGCCCCGGGGGCCGGGCACGACGAGGTAACCCTCGACGGCCGGCCCGCCGGAGGCGAGGCGCTGCGCCGCGTCGTCGCGTTCCTGGACCTGGTGCGGGAACGGGCCGGGCTCGCGCACAGGGCCGTGGTGGACAGCGAGAACACCGTTCCCACCGGAGCGGGCCTCGCGTCGTCCGCGAGCGGGTTCGCCGCCCTCGCCCTCGCCGCGGCGGCCGCGTACGGGCTCGACCTGGACGCCACCGCCCTGTCGCGGCTGGCCCGGCGCGGCTCCGGGTCGGCGTCCCGGTCGGTCTTCGGGGACTTCGCCGTGTGGCACGCGGGCCCGGCCTCCGGCACCGCGGCGGAGGCCGACCTCGGCTCCCACGCCGAGCCCGTGCCCGTGGGAGACCTCGACGCGGCACTGGTCATCGCCGTGGTCGACGCGGGCCCGAAGACGGTGTCCAGCCGGGAGGCCATGCGGCGGACCGTCGACACCTCCCCGCTGTACGAGTCGTGGGCCGTCTCCAGCAGGGGCGACCTGACCGAGATGCGGGCGGCACTGCTCGCCGGCGACATCGAGGCCGTCGGGGAGATAGCGGAGCGCAACGCGCTCGGCATGCACGCGACCATGCTCGCGGCGCGGCCGGCCGTGCGCTACCTGTCGCCCGCCACGCTCACCGTCCTCGACGGCGTGCTCCGGCTCCGGCGGGACGGCGTCCCCGCCTACGCCACCATGGACGCCGGCCCCAACGTCAAGGTGCTGTGCCGTCGTACGGACGCCGACCGGGTCGCCCGGACGGTGCGCGACGCCGTCCCGGGCGGCTCGGTGCTCGTCGCCGGGCCGGGGCCGGGTGCCCGCCTGCTGCACGGGGACGACCGATGACCCTCCGGCGGACCGTCGTCCGCCGCGCGCCGGGCAAACTGTTCGTCGCGGGGGAGTACGCGGTGGTGGAGCCCGGCAACCCGGCGATCCTCGTGGCGGTCGACCGCCACGTCACCGTGACCGTGACCGGCCCCACCGGGGAGGGCGTCGCGATCACCTCCGATCTCGGCCCGCGCGGGGCGCGCCTGCGGTGGCGGGACGGCCGGCTCGGACCGTACGGCACGGACCGCGGGCAGGGCACGGGCGCGGGACTCGCCCATGTGACGTCCGCGATCGAGACCGTGGGCCGGCTGCTGGCCGAACGCGGCCTTCCCGCACCGACGTTCGGCATGTCGGTCGAGAGCGGCCTGCACGACGACGGCACCAAGTACGGCCTGGGTTCCAGTGGCGCGGTGACGGTGGCGACCGTGGCCGCCGTCGCGGCGTTCTGCGGCCTCGCGCTGTCCGACGAGGAGCGGTTCCGCCTCGCCCTGCTCGCCACCGCCGAAATCGACCCCAAGGGCTCCGGCGGCGACCTCGCCGCCAGCACCTGGGGCGGCTGGATCGCCTACCGGGCGCCCGACCGGGACGCCGTACGGGCCCTCGCCCGCGACCGCGGTGTCGAGGAGGCGCTTCGCGCGCCCTGGCCGGGTTTCGGGGTGCGTCGCCTGCCGGCCCCGGAGGGCCTCTCGCTGGAGGTCGGCTGGACCGGAACCCCGGCCTCCACCGCAGCCCTGGTGTCCGGCCTGCACCGGCGGCCCTGGCGCGGCACCGCCGCCCACCAGAGGTTCGTCCGCACCACCAACGACTGCGTGCGTACGGCGATCGACGCACTGGAGCGGGGCGACGGACGGCGGCTGCAGGAGCAGGTCCGCCGGGCCCGGCGGGAGCTGGCCCTCCTGGACGACGCGGTCGCCCTGGGCGTCTTCACGCCCCGGCTGACGGCGCTGTGCGAGGCCGCCGAAGCCGTGGGAGCCGCGGCCAAGCCCTCCGGGGCGGGCGGCGGCGACTGCGGCATCGCCCTGCTGGACGCCGCCGCCCCGCGGGACACCGCCCGATTGCACGAGCGGTGGGCTTCGGCCGGGGTGGTGCCCCTGCCGGTCCGCCCCGCCGCGGAAGGGAACGAGGAATGATCGCTCAACGCAAGGACGACCACGTCCGGCTCGCTGTCGAGCAACAGCAGCAGCACCGCGGACGCAACCAGTTCGACGAGGTGTCGTTCGTCCACCACGCCCTGGCGGGCCTCGACCGGCCGGACGTCTCCCTGGCCACCGCCTTCGCCGGCATCTCCTGGCGGGTGCCGCTGTACATCAACGCGATGACCGGCGGCAGCGAGCGGACCGGCGTCATCAACCGGGACCTGGGCATCGCCGCCCGCGAGACCGGCGTGCCCATCGCCTCCGGGTCCATGAGCGCCTACTTCAAGGACCCCGACACCGCCGGTACGTTCAGCGTGCTGCGCGAGGAGAACCCGGACGGGTTCGTCATCGCCAACGTCAATGCGACGGCCTCCGTCGACCAGGCGCTGAGGGCCGTCGACCTGCTCCGGGCCGACGCCCTCCAGATCCACGTCAACACCGTGCAGGAAACGGTGATGCCGGAGGGGGACCGGTCGTTCTCGTCCTGGGTCCCGCAGATCGAGAGGATCGCGTCCGGCGTCGACGTCCCGGTGATCGTGAAGGAGGTCGGCTTCGGGCTGAGCCGTGAGACCGTCCGCCTGCTGGAGGGCCTCGGCGTGCAGGTCGCCGACCTCGGCGGCCGGGGCGGCACCGACTTCGCCCGCATCGAGAACGGCCGGCGCGAACTCGCCGACTACGCCTACCTCACGGGCTGGGGACAGTCCACCGCCGCCTGCCTCCTGGACGCGCAGGACGCCCCGATCCCCGTGCTCGCCTCCGGTGGTGTGCGCAACCCGCTCGACGTGGCCCGTGCGCTGGCGCTCGGCGCGTCCGGCGTCGGCGTCTCCGGCACGTTCCTGCGCATCCTGCTCGACGGCGGGGTGGAGGCGCTGATCGCGCGGATATCGGCCTGGCTCGACCAACTGGCCGCACTCCTGACCGTGCTCGGCGCCCGCACCCCCGCCGACCTGGCGCGCTGCGACCTGCTGATCCACGGTGAGCTCCGCGACTTCTGCGTCGACCGGGGAATCGACACCCGGCCGCTCGCCCGCCGTTCCGGCGGCCTCGACGTCCCTCACGACACGACGGGAAACACACGATGACCGACAACGCGATCGCCGGGGTCCCGATGCGGTGGGTGGGTCCCCTGCGCATCTCCGGGAACGTGGCCACCACCGAGACCCCGGTCCCGCTGGCCACCTACGAATCACCGCTGTGGCCCTCGGTGGGCCGGGGCGCGAAGGTGTCCATGCTCTCCGAGCGGGGCATCGTCGCCACCCTCGTGGACGAGCGGATGACCCGGTCGGTGCTCCTGGAGGCGGTGGACGCGCAGACCGCGCTGACGGCCGTGCGGACCATCGACGCACGCATCGGCGAGCTGCGCGAGGTCGTGCGCACCTGCAGCCGGTTCGCCGAACTGATCGGCATACGCCACGAGATCAACGCCAACCTGCTGTTCGTCCGGTTCGAGTTCAGCACGGGCGACGCCTCCGGCCACAACATGGCCACGCTCGCCTCCGACGTCCTCCTGGGGCACCTGCTGGAGACGATTCCGGGCATCTCCTACGGATCGATCTCCGGGAACTACTGCACGGACAAGAAGGCGACCGCGATCAACGGCATCCTCGGCCGCGGCAAGAACGTCGTCACCGAGCTGCTCGTGCCGCGTGACGTGGTGCGGGGCGTCCTGCGCACGACGGCCGCCTCGATCGTCGAGCTGAACATCCGCAAGAACATGCTCGGAACCCTGCTCGCCGGCGGCATCCGCTCGGCCAACGCCCACTTCGCGAACATGCTGCTCGGTTTCTACCTGGCCACCGGCCAGGACGCGGCCAACATCGTCGAGGGCTCCCAGGGCGTCGTGATGGCCGAGGACCGGGACGGGGACCTCTACTTCGCCTGCACCCTGCCCAACCTGATCGTGGGCTCCGTCGGGAACGGCAAGGGGCTCGGCTTCGTGGAGTCGAACCTGACCCGGCTCGGCTGCCGGGCCGAGCGCGCCCCCGGGGAGAACGCGCGCCGGCTCGCCGTCATCGCGGCGGCGACGGTGCTGTGCGGTGAACTGTCCCTCCTCGCGGCCCAGACGAATCCGGGCGAACTCATGCGCGCACACGTCCACATGGAACGCGACAACAACACGGAGAAGGCCGGTGTCTGAGGAAATGGCCAACGACTCACCCACAGGAATCCACGACCTGTCGTTCGCGACGACCGAGTTCGTCCTGCCGCACACGGCCCTCTCCCGGCACAACGGCACCGACATCGCCAAGTACCACAAGGGCATCGGCCAGCGGTCGATGAGCGTGCCCGCCGCCGACGAGGACATCGTGACCATGGCGGCGGCCGCCGCGGCGCCCGTCATCGAGCGGCACGGCAGCGACGGCATCCGGACGGTCGTCTTCGCGACGGAGTCCTCGATCGACCAGGCGAAGTCGGCCGGCATATACGTCCACTCACTGCTCGGACTGCCCTCGGCCACCCGGGTCGTCGAACTCAAGCAGGCCTGCTACGGGGCGACGGCGGCCCTCCAGTTCGCCCTCGGCCTGGTGCACCGCGACCCGGCGCAGCGGGTCCTCGTGGTCGCCGGCGACGTCTCCAAGTACGAGCTGGACAGCCCGGGCGAGGCCACTCAGGGCGCCGCCGCCGTGGCCATGCTGGTCGGCGCAGACCCCGCGCTGGTGCGCATCGAGGAGCCCTCGGGCGTGTTCACCGCCGACGTCATGGACTTCTGGCGGCCGAACTACCGCGAGGCCGCGCTGGTCGACGGGCAGGAGTCCATCGGCGCGTACCTGCTGGCGGTGGAGGGCAGCTGGAAGGACTACGCGGAGCAGGGCGGGCGCGCGCTCGACGAGTTCGCCGCGTTCTGCTACCACCAGCCGTTCACCAAGATGGCCTACAAGGCCCACCGGCACCTGCTGAACTACTGCGGGCACGGCGTCGACGAGGAACGCGTCGCCCGGGACCTCGGGCTGACCACGGCCTACAACAACGTCATCGGCAACAGCTACACCGCCTCGGTGTACCTGGCCCTGGCCGCGCTGCTCGACCAGGCGGACGACCTGGACGGGCGGGCCGTCGGCTTCCTCAGCTACGGGTCCGGCAGCGTCGCCGAGTTCTTCGCCGGTTCCGTCGTCCCCGGCTACCGGGAGCACCTGCGCACCGAGGCGCACCGCGCGGCGATCGACCGGCGCGTGCCCATCGACTACGCCCGCTACCGCAGGCTGCACGAGTACTCCTTCCCGGCCGACGGCGGGGACCACCGGACCCCGTCCGAGACCACGGGCCCCTTCCGGCTGGCGGCCCTGCGCGACCACAAGCGCATCTACGAGACGCGCTGACGGCCTTGACTCCGCGGGCCGTTCGCACGGCGCATCCAGGACCACCCGAGGGGAGGACGGACGCATGACCGGAGTCGGGGTCCTCGGCACGGGGGCGCATGTGCCGGACCGCGTCGTCTCCAACGACGAGGCCGGCGCGGCGGCGGGGGTCGACGACGCCTGGATCGTCCGCAAGACCGCGATCCGGGAACGCCGCTGGGCCGCCCCCGGGCAGGCCACCTCGGACCTGGCGGCATCGGCGGGGCGGGCCGCGCTGCGGTCGGCCGGCATCACCGCCGACCAGCTGTCCATGATCGTCGTCGCCACCTCCACGCCCGACCGGCCCCAGCCGCCCACCGCCGCCTACGTCCAGCACCTGCTCGGCGCCGTCGGCGCGGCCGCGTTCGACGTCAACGCCGTGTGCTCCGGCGAGGTGTTCGCGCTCGCCGCGGCCGAGGGGATCCTCACCAGACGGGGCGGACACGCACTGGTCATCGGCGCCGACGTGTACTCGCGCATCCTGAACCCGGCCGACCGCAGGACGGTCGTACTGTTCGGTGACGGTGCCGGCGCGATGGTTCTGGGCCCAGGACGGGGAGCACGCATCCGCAGCATCACCGCCCACACCTTCGGCGAGCTGTCGGGCCTGATCGAGGTGCCCGCCGGCGGCAGCCGGCTGCCAGCCGACCGGGCCGCCCTGGATGCCGGCCTCCAGTACTTCACGATGGACGGCCGGGCGGTGCGCGGCTTCGTCGAGGACCGCCTGCCGCTGCTGACCAAGCAGTTCCTCCACGAGAGCGGAGTCGGCCCCGGCGACATCGGCCACTTCGTCCCGCACCAGGCCAACGGCGTCATGCTCGACTCCCTCTTCGCGCAGCTGGCCCTGCCCAGGGCCACCATGCACCTCACGCTCGCGCGCTACGGCAACACGGGAGCCGCCTCCATCCCGATCACCCTGGCGGAAGCGGCCCGCACAGGAGCCTTCCGGCCGGGTGAGCTGATCCTCCTGGCCGGTTTCGGCGGGGGCATGGCCGTGGGATTCGCGCTGGTCGAGTGGTGAAGCCCGCGCGGGGCCGCGGACCGCGGCCCCGCGCGGCGTTCCCGACGACGGCGGAAGCGGGAACCATGACGACGAGGTGTGGAGGGTCCCCCGGAACCGGGGCCGAGCCCGCACGAACGGGCCGTGGCGCTCGCCGCGGGCCGCTTCGGCGACGGCCACCCGGCGCGCGTCCCGGGACGGCCACGACGCGCGACCGTCGTCCAGCGCCTCCGCCTCGTCTAACGCCGTCGTTGCACGGCGATCTGCGTGAGTTCCTCGATGTCGAACGCGGACCGGCCCGGTGTGCCGTAGCGGGTGAGTTTCCCGCGGCTCACCCACTTGCGGATCGTCGCCTCGGACACACCCGCGGCGAGCGCGGCCACCTTGATGGGCACCAGGCGGTGGGACGGCGGTTTCCTCATGCGCCGACAGCCTTCCGCCGTTGTTCGACGAGCGGTCGCAGGGTGATCCATTCGCGCAGTTCCCAGGTGTGCCCCGACGAGCACCGGATGCCGGTGCCGTCCGCGGTCCGCTGCTGCGGCGACGTGGTGATCCTTCCGCTGCAGCCGGTCACCACGCACTCCCAGACGAACACCTGGGGTTCCCCGGGTGCCGGGTCGATGGTGCGCAGCAGTTCCAGCCGCAGGGCGTCGATCTCGTCCGCGAAGTCCGCCGCCGACGGCTGTTCCGTGAGCCACTTCAGGTGGCGCAGCAGGAAACGCGTCATGTGGGGAACCGAGCGCGCGGGCGCGACCCCACCGAGCTCGTCGGTGACGAACCCGGCCCACGACTCGAGAACGGCGAGGATGTTGTGCCGGGCGTCGAGCGCGGACACGTCCAGGTGGTCCAGGCTCCGGCTCCCGGACACCCGCGTGTGGTGCATGCGCCTGGACAGGGGCGAGACGTGGTGCAGACTCTCCTGGTAGAGACCGGGGAGTGCGCGCAGATTGCTCTCCAGCCGCCGGACGCGCGGGGCGCCGAGGGCGAATTCGGCCGCTTCGCCGGGGACCTTGTCCGGAGTTCCCGGGCAGGCGTGTAACTCCAATTCGATCTCCATTCCGAGGTGGTTCGCCCGGCGACCGTCACGGATGACATGAGCTGCCTGTGGGGACCGCCCGGTCGCGGTCGGACCGACGGCCCACGGGAGGAACGGGGGCGCGGTGGAGGATTCGCCTGTGGCTCGGCGAACAGCGGCCCTTTCCGTTTTGGCCCGGACGCACAGGGAGATTTCCATGGTGCGGTTCGGGGTGTCAACGTCGTGCATTCGCGGTCGATCGCCGCTACAGGGGAATTCCAGATTCACCCAGGCGTTCCCGCTCGAGTGCCCCACCGTCAGAACCCGAGGAGATGCCTGTGACGTCCGACGCGATCCGTGACACCGGCCGGGAGGCCGCCGGTCACGCCCGACGCACCACCGCCGACCTGCTCCGCCGCGTCGAGGACAGGCTGAGTTCCCTCCTCGCGGCCGAGCGCGAGGTGTGGGCGGAGGTGCACGAGGGGGCGGTCGTCCCCGTCGACGCGCTGGCCGAGCTGATGGCGTCGGGCGGCAAGCGCATCCGGCCCGCCTTCTGCGTCACCGGCTATCTCGCCGCCGGCGGTGACCCCGGCGACCCCGGGATCGTGGCCGCCGGCGCGGCCCTGGAGATGCTGCACATCTCCGCCCTCGTCCACGACGACGTCCTGGACGACTCCAGCAGGCGGCGCGGGCTGCCGACCGTCCACACGAAGCACGCGGCGCTGCACGACAGCCGCGGATGGCAGGGTGAGTCACGCCGGTACGGCGAGGGCGTGGCCATACTCGTCGGCGACCTCGCGCTCGTCTACTCCGACGCGTTGATGGCCGAGGCGCCGAGGCAGGTGCTGCCGGAGTGGAACCGGCTGCGCTCCGAAGTGATGATCGGCCAGTACATGGACGTCCACGCGGCCGCCGAGTTCTCCGCCTCGCCCCGGAGCGCCCGTCTGATCGCGAGGATCAAGTCCGGCCGGTACACCATCCACCGGCCCCTCGTGGTGGGCGCGAGCGCCGCGGGCCGCGACGAACTCGCCCCTGCCTTCGAGGAGTACGGCGAGGCGGTGGGCGAGGCGTTCCAGCTCCGTGACGACCTGCTGGACGCCTTCGGTGACTCCACGGACACCGGCAAGCCCACCGGTCTCGACTTCACCCAGCACAAGATGACGCTGCTGCTGGGCTGGGCGATGCAGCGCGACGAGCGCATCCACGGCCTGATCACGGAGCCGGGCCACACACCCGACGAGGTGCGCCGCCGCCTGGTGGACACCGGTGTTCCCGCCGACGTCGAGAAGCACATCGCCGGCCTCGTCGAGCGGGGCTGCAAGGCCATCGCCGACGCGCCCATCGACCAGGCGTGGCGCGGTGAACTGACGGACATGGCCCGGCGGGTCGCCTACCGCAGCGCCTGAGCCCGGCGTCTGCCCGGTCCCCGGGCGGCCGCCGGGCACCGGGCCGCGCCACAGCGCCGCTCTACCGGCGCTCCAGCAGCGCTGCCGATACTCGCTGGAAGGCCCGGGGCCGCAGAGCCCCGTCCCGGATGTCGATGCGAAGGGATTCCTGTGTCCAACCCTGAAGCCGTACTCGCCCGGATGCGCGAGTACATGGTGGGCCCCACGCGCTTCATGAACCTCTACGCCTGCTTCGAGCTCGGCATGGTGGACGCGCTGCGCAAGGAGCCCGGCCTGACCGCGGCCGGGATCGGCGCCGCGGTGGGTGCGAAGCCCGATGCCGTGGAGCAGTTGCTGCACCTGCTGGTGAAGGAGGGATTCGTCGCCCGGGACGAGGCCACCGGCGGCTACGCCCTCGACGCGCTCGCGGACGTCGCCGAGACGGACCTCCAGCGCGTCCTGACCTTCATGAGCATGATCAAGACAGGCATGCTGCGGCAGCTGTACTACCTCTCCGACAGCGTGTCGACCGGCAGCGTGGTGGGTCTGAAGGAGCTCTACGGGTTCGAGGGCACGATGTTCGAGGCGGCGGCCGAGGTCGAGGAGGTGCGCGCCGCCTGGGGGCCGCTGGCCCGGAACGAGACCGCCAGTGTCTACCCCTGGTTCTTCCGCAGCTTCGACGTCCCGGCCGGGGCGCGGGTGCTCGACGTGCAGGGCGGCAACGGGCTCGGGGCGATCATGACGTACCAGCTGAAGGGGTCGCCCGGTCTGCGGGTGACCACCTTCGACCGGCCCGCCCTGGAGGCCGAGTGCCTGCGGAACTTCGAGGCGCGAGGTGTCGCGGAGCACTGCTCGTTCGTGGGCGGTGACGTCCTGGAGTCCCTTCCGGGCGGTTTCGACGTGATGCTGCTCAAGCACTTCGTGGACATGTACGACGAGGACGAGGTCCGCACCATCTTCAGGAACGCCCACCGGGCGCTGGAGCCCGGTGGGCGGATCGTCGTCCTCGCGCCCGTGTACCCCGAGGACATCAGGGACACCGACGACTACCAGGCCGACTTCTTCCCGGCCTACATCCTCGGCTGCGTGGTGGGACGCGGCGGACTGCAGAAGCTGTCCACCTACCGGAGCTGGCTGGAGGAGAGCGGGTTCGAGGTCACGGAGGTGAGCGCCAAGGACCCCGCCGACATTCCGCCGGACGCCATCATCAACCGCGTCGTCATCTGCGCGACCAAGCGGGCCTGAGCCGGCCGGAGGCCGGCCGCTCGGTGGGAGCCGCCGGCCGTCCGGGGCCTCAGGCGGCGTAGAGGTCGAACGTCGAGCCGCGCCGGGGTCCGGCGACGACGTCCAGCTGGGGGTCGACGACCAGCATCGCCTGGTACAGCCGCTGCAGCCGCGGCGAGGGCTCGACGCCCAGCCCCTCGACCAGCCGGAGGCGCAGCCGGTGGTAGACGTCGAGGGCCGACGCCTGCCGGCCCGACCGGTACAGCGCCAGCATGGCCTGTGAGTGCAGGCCCTCGTGCTGCGGGTGGCGCGCCGTCAGCTGCGCCAGCTCCGGCAGGAGTTCGGTGTGCCGGCCGAGCCGCAGGTCGGCGTCGATCCTCCGCTCGACGGTACCGAGGCGGCTTTCCTCGAGGCGCATGACCTCTATCTTGAGGACGGGCCCGGTCCGCACGTCGACCAGGGCCGGACCCTGCCACAGGGCCAGCGCCTGCCGGAAGCGGTCGGCCGCGACCGCGTCGTCGCCGGCGTCGAAGGCCGACCTGCCCTCCGCGACCATGCGTTCGTACGCGTGCACGTCGACGCTCTCGGGGGGCGTCTCCAGCGCGTAGCCGCCGTGCCGGGTGGTGAGGACCTCCTTGACCGTGCCGGGGGAGTCGGGGCCCATGGCGCTGCCGAGGCGCCGGCGCAGCTGGAGTATGTAGGTCTGGAGGGTGGCCAGCGCGCTCTGCGGCGGCTTGGTCCCCCACAGTTCCTCCATGAGGGTGGGGACGGGCACCACCCGCCCGGGAGAGAGGGCGAGCAGGGACAGGATCTGCCTCGGTTTGGCGGCCGTCGGGACAATGGACTTCTCGTTCACCTCGGCACATAAAGTACCCAGTACCTGAATCTTCACTTCTTCCCCCGTGCTTCGTCGAGTCCTTCTTGGCAGACCGCGATGGGCGTGAAAGGGTCGGCCAGGCTGCGTGGCACGTACAACATGCCGATACCTTGGGAGACGGACCGGCGGACCTCAGGACCATGAAGCGCCAGTCTGTCCGGATCGTTTCGGTGCCGCATGTGCCCACTAGTGTTGTCCATGGGACTTGAGCGGGACTGTTCGCCGGCTTGGCGCCGGCTTGGTGACCGCTCGGCCGACCGCGACCGGCCGCCGAGCCGAAGCCAAGCCGACGCCGGGTCGGCGCCGGGCCGCCGGGCCGTCCCGCCCGGGACTACCCGCCGAGGCGTCGCAGCAGGTGGACCCGGCGCAGCCGCCCCATGGTCCGGTACAGCACCTCCGCGGTCAGGGCATGGGTGAAGGAGTACCAGCCCAGTCGCTGCGGGTCCTCTCCTATCAGGCCCGCCGCGACGATGGTGTCGACGACCTTCAGCGCCTCGTCGATCCCGAGCGACGAGGCGCCGACGACGGCGTCGATGGCGAAGCTGCGGCCCGCGATGGAAGCGATGGACAGCAACTCGGCGGCGGCCGGGTCGAGTCGGGCGACGCGGTCCAGCACCACCTCGCGCACGGGTGCCGGCACCGGTGCCGTGCGGCCCCGGCCCGGGCAGGCGTCGTCGAACACCTTGATCAGTTCGCGCAGGTAGAACGGATTGCCCCCGGTGCGGTCCCGCAGGTCCTCGGCGGTGGCCCCGCTCACCTCCCGCCGGAGCATGGCGCTCGCCAGGGCCCGGGTCTCCGCGACGTTCAGGCCGCTCAGCTCCACCCGGGTCGTCTCCGCGCGGGCCAGCGCCGCTGACGTCCCGGTCAGGGCCGCCGCCCCGTCGGACCGGTAGGACACGGCCACCAGCAGGCGACTCGCCCGCACCGACTCGGCCAGGTGGGCCAGCAGCCGCAGTGAGTCCGGGTCCGCCTGGTGCAGGTGATCGAGGACGATCACCAGCGGTGTGGTGCGGGACGCGCCGGTCAGGTAGTGGACGATCGCCTCGAACTGCCGCAGGGTGGCGTCCGCGTCCGCGCCGTCCAGGGGCTGCCCGCCGAGCACCTCGGCCACGGGCCCCGGGACCGGATGCCGCGGGCAGTGGGTGCCCACCCTGTCCAGCACCTGCCGCCAGGGCCACAAGGGAGGTGTGGCGACATGGCCGGGACAGGTGCTCCACAGCACCGGCGCACCCGCCGTCATCCCGGTGAACCGCCGCAGCAGACTGGTCTTGCCGATACCCGGTTCACCGGACACGGTCAGCACGCGTCCCCGGCCGAGCGCGGCCGCGGCCGAGACCGCGGCCAGGTGCCGCAGCGCCGACTCGCGGCCCACGAAGACCTCCTCGTCCGCGGCCGGTCCGGGCCACGGTGGGCCGGGCACCCGGACCCGCTGTGCGGTCCCGGGGCCGCCCGGCGCCCTCACGGCCGGGCCGGCCGGGGGCGGACGCCAGTCGAGCGCCGGGGCATGGCTGAGGATCTCGCGCTCGAGATGCTGCAGCGCCGGCCTCGGATCGATGCCCAGCTCCTCTCCCAGCCGTCTCTGATTGGTCCGCAGCACCGCCAGGGCGTCGGCCTGCCGGCCGGCCCGGTACAGCGCCAGGCTCAGGAGCTCGCAGCCGTACTCGCGCAGCGGATGCGCCTGCACGAAGGCCTCCAGCTCGGCGACCGCCACCTCGTGGGCCCCCACGGCCAGGAGCGCCGCGCAGCGCCCCTCGGCGACCGACAGCCGCAGCTCCTTCAGCCGCGTCACCTCCGCCGCCACGTGGACGGAATGGGAGACCTCGGTGTAGGCCTCGCCCCGCCACAGTGCCAGCCCGGCCTCGAACTCGCTCAGTGCCTCGTGCGGATCCCCCCGGTTCCACGCCTGCCATCCCGCCTTGGCGTGTCTCTCGAACCGGTGGACGTCCACCTCCACGACGCGGCCGTCCAGCAGGTAGCCGCGGTCACTGGTGCGCAGCACCTTCGGCGGTGTCCGTGGCGCCCGGCCCGGTTCCAGCACCCTGCGGAGGTTGGCCACGTAGGACTGCAGTGAGGTCATCACCGAGGACGGCGGGGACTGTGCCCAGAGGGCTTCCAGCATGACGTCCACCGGCACCGGCCGGCCGGCCCGGCTGACCAGTAACGCGGCCAGTCTGCGTTGTTTGGGCGCCCCCAGGTCCACCGGTCGGCCGGCGACCACCGCCTCCAACGGACCCAGCGCCCGGAACTCCACCCTGGGGGATGCGATTCTTCGCATTTCCGGCGACTGCGCTTCGGTCCACCGGATGAATTCCGATGGCGCGTCGAACGATGTCGTAAATAATTCCACGTCGCTCATGTCGTTAATTCTTCCAAGACGGTGGCCGGGAAGGTATGGCGATGAATTGCCCCGGTGCTGGTGAGGTGAATGCGTGGCATGCCGAAGCCGACGAAGGACGGGGACGGGAACGCGCGGTGCGGAGTGCCGTCACCGGCGACGGGAGCGTGATATTCCGGTGGGTGACGGCGGGCGGCCGAATGGTGTGACACCTGCGGAAGGCGGACCGGATGGACGCAGTCGTCGCGCTTCACGGACGTCCCCCCGACGGCGCGAAGGCAACCGCGAACCCCGTCGGGCCCCACGCATGCTTGAGTATGTTAATCGGATAGATTGCTGTCAAGGTTGAGTGCCGGCGCGTGGGGCTTATGCCTATTTCCTGATCATACGGCGGTTCGGGACGAATTCAGGCTTCGTCGGCGGACAGCGCGCAGTCGGAGGCGGGACCGGCCGGGACGGGGTGCGTGGCGGCGTACTCGCCGCGCGCCATCCGGTAGCCGAGCTGGAAGCGGTGCTCGGCGCCGTACTGCTTGCGCAGCGAGGCGATGTGCCCCTGCACGGACCGCAGACTCATGCCGAGGCGGCGCGCGATCGCCTTGTCGGAGCGGCCCTCGATCAGCAGGGCCTTGATGGCCTGACGCACGTCGGGCACCACCTCGCGGGCCGCGTCCGCCGCCCGCACCGGCCGGAACGGGAACCGCTCGGCCCGTACCCAGGCCTCCTCGAAGACGCCCCCGAGGAACGCGAGGACGGCGCCGTCCCGGATCACCGCCGCGCTGTGGGAGCGTTCGGCGCCGGGGATGAAGGCGACCTCGCCGTCGACGACGATCAGCCGGTCGAAGAACTCCGGGAGCGTGCGCACCTCCACACCCTGGTGCTCCATGACCTTCTGCACGTATTTCTTCGCGGGCTCGGAGAACCGGGCGCTGTGCTGGAAGAGCGCACGCATCGGGACCCGGCGGGTCAGGGGGGCGCGCACCGCCGCATGGAGCCAGTCCGGCGTGGCTCCGGGACCCGGTTCGTCCGGCTGGGCCGTGAGGATCTCGCGCTTCGCCCGCCACAACGCGTCACTGACCGCCTCCTGGACGGCCCCCGGGCCCTCGACGTACCGGATCAGGCCCGGAGTCCCGGTGCCGGTGCCTTCGGCGAGGAGCAGCCGACCCGCGGTCTTCGTGGCGTACCGTTCGAGGCTGCCGAGGGTGTCGGCGATCCGCAGCAGGGACTCCAGCGGTGAGTCGGCGGGGGACAGGGTCTCCCGCGTCCGGCTGCTGCCTGCGCTCATGACGTCATCCTTTCCGTGGACTCAACCTGGGCACGGGGCCGGGGCCACGGGTGTCCCGTGACCCCGGCCGGCGAGGGGGTCCTCCGCCGCGTGGCCGGAGCGGGGCCGTACCCGGGAGCAGCAGGACGTAGGTGCTCCGGCGGGACCGCACCGCGACGGGCCGGCTCGACCCGGCCGTGCCGGCCCCGGGAGCACCGCGGGCGCAGGGCGGCACGGGGAGCGGGCCGTCGCGCGGTGGCCCTCCGGCGGCGGGGGCCGCGGACGGCGGCGACCGGGCGGGTGGTCACCCGGCAGCGGGCGACGGGACCACGGACGGGGCCGGGGTGGAGAACCGCCGGCCGGCCGTACCCGCTCCCGCCGCGCCCGCCCGGTGCGGGGGAAGCCCGCGGGAACGACGGGCGCGGCCGCCGGACGAGGACACGTGCCGGCGGGGACCCGCTTGCCCCTCGGGTTCCGACGGCCCCGCCGGAAGCCCCGGTCCCGGCAGGCAGCGGCGCACGCCCATGTGATTCCCCCCGTTTCCCGATCCCCGGCCCCTCACGACCGGCTCCCCGGGACGACAGCCGCCCACAGGCCCTCCGCCCCCGTCGGCAGTCACCCCCCCGTCAGATCCTTGGTGAACACTCCGGAAGTCGCAACCCCGTTCGCCGGTCACCCCAGTGATCCTGGCTCGATACTCTAGCCATGCGGGTCGAGCGGGGCCGCTCGATGACCCGGCGCCTTCACCAGCCTCTCGCGGTGCGCGACGATCTCGGGCTGATGGACCTCCGTGTCCCAGTCCTCGGGCGCGACGGGGACGAGCGCGATGGAGATCACCTCCTCCTCGACCTCGAACGCCTCCCGCACGGCGGCCGTCACCAGCTCCACCAGGTGCGACCGCCGCTCGGCGGTGAGGGACTTCGGGAAGTGCCGAATGGTCACGTGGGGCATCAGGGCGTCCTTGTCCGTCGTGTCGCGGAGCGCGGTGCGGGTCGTGGTGTGGCGCGCTGGAGGGCCTTGACCAGCTCGCCGACGCCCGGGTCGCGCAGCGCCCCGTAGTGATCGGTCTCCAGCTGGACGATGGTGGGCGGTGGTGTCGCGCGGTCCTGCGCGCGTTCGATGAAGGAGGGCGCGTCGTCACGCGCCCGGAACACGGTGACGGGCGCCGAGACCCGGCGTGCGGCCAGGTCGACGGGCTCGTGGGCGAACCCGTAGGTACGGCGGACCACGGCCACCACGCGGCGGATCAGCCCGGGATCCAGCTGCGGGAACCGGCGGTCGACGAACCGTGCGAAGTCCTCCGCGTCGGTGGACCGGCGCAGGCACTCGTCGAGGTCCGGGCCGCCGGGGAGCTCCCCGGCGAAGACGGAGAAGAGGATGGCGGTGAAGACGGGATCGGCGAAGTCGGCCACCGCCGCGGCCGGCGCCGTCCGCGGGGCGCCGGCCACCCGCGGCGATCCCGGAGCCAGCAGGAAGAGTTGTTCCACCCGCTCCCCCGACCGCTCCAGCTGCCACGCCGCCTCGAAGGCGACCCGCGCGCCGAAGGAGTAGCCCCACAACGTGTACGGCCCCTCCGGCTGGACGCGCCGCAGCGCCGCCACGTCGTCGGCGGCCATCTCCTCGACGGACGCGAACGGCGTCTCGCCCTCGTTGACACCGTACGACTGGACGCCGTGGACCGGGCGGTCCCCGGGTGCGCGGGCCGCGAGCAGCCGCAGGTTCATCGTGACACCACCGAGCCCGGGCCAGCAGAAGACGGACGGACCGCCGCCCCCGGACCGCAGCGGGGTGATCCGGGAGGCGTGGGCGGCGGCCCTGGTGCTCACCGCCTCGGCCAGCTTCGCCACCGTGGTCGCCTCGAACAGCAGCTGGAGCGGCACGGTGCAGCCGAACGCCTCGTTGATCCGCTTGACCAGGGCGACCGCGATCAGTGAGTTCCCGCCGAGCTGGAAGAAGTCGTCGTGCACGGAGACGAAGTCCCGTTTCAGGGCCGCCCTCCACAGACCGCACAGCCGCGCCTCGATCCGGTTGCGCGGCTCCACCACCGGGCGGGCGTGTGCCGCCGTCTCGTCGACGTACCCTTCGAGGGCGCTGGTGTCGAGCTTGCCGTTGGGGGTGTGCGGGAGCTCGGGCACCACCAGGATCCGGCTCGGGAGCATGAACTCGGGCAGGGACGAGGCCAGATCGTCCCTGATCAGCTCCTCCGGCCCCTTCATGTGCACCTGGTCCTCGTGCATGCCCTCGTGGCGGAGCTGCTCCTCGCTGACCGTGCCGCCGACGCAGAAGTACGAGGGTCCGGTGGGCCGCAGGGCCTCGCGCAGGATCGCCGTCATGCGCCTGGCGGCGGGCAGGTCGTCTCCGGTGCGCGAGCTGTACCCGGCGGGCATGAGGCCCAGGCGGCAGGTGTTCATCATCAGGTGCTGCGCCTCGCGGCCCAGGTCCAGGTAGCCCCTCCGTTCCCTGCCCTGCTCGGCGGCGCGGCTGACGAGCGTGATGCCGAAACCGGACCGGTCGTACACGGCCTGGTTGATGGCGACCACGTGCCGTCTGGCGACCAGTTCGCGGCTGATCGGGTGCAGCCGGCCCTCCCGGTACAGGTACTGGCCGCTGAGCGGCCCGGCCTCGCTGCCGGGATGGAACTGCACGTAGACGTCGAGGGAGCGCTGTGCGGGTGCCTGAGCCCGTGCCGCGGTCCAGGGCACCAGCTCGAAGGAGCCCAGGTAGTGGTCGTCCCGGTCGCAGCCCAGCAGCCGCACCAGGGAGCCGTCGTGCGCCGCCTCGGCGAGGGCGAGGCCGTGTGCGGGCAGCACCTCGTCGAACAGGCCGGCCATGTGCCCGGCCTCGATCTCCAGGACCTCGTGGATGTTCTTCCTGTACACCGGCTCGATCGCCGATCTGCGGCCGATGAAGTGCACCCGGGCCCCGGGGCGGGCCGCCGCCCCGAGGCCGTGGACCAGCACCAGCTCGTGGCGGACCGGGTGGTAGTAGTAGTGCCCCGCCGCCAGGCCGCCGACCCCGGCGAGTTCCAGGTACAGCTGTGTCGCGTAGAGGGATCCGGGGGAGGCGTACGCGTACTTCGGCAGCAGTCGCTCGTCGCTGTGGTGCTGTCCGAAGTCACGGAGGATCACCCCGAGTTCGTCCAGGGTCAGCTCTTCGGGACGGCGCGGCCCGGCCCCCTCGGTCCGCCGTTCGATCGCCGCCAGCACGTCCGCGGCCCTGAGCGGGCCGCCCTCGTAGAAGCGGTAGGTCTTGCGGGCGAAGGCCCGGCGCCGCTGCTCGGGGCCCGCGGTGGCGCCGGGCAGGCGCACGGTGGGCCGCCCGGACAGATCGGCCGCGTCCCGTACTCCCGGGTCCGACAGTTGGGCCTTGACCTGAAGTTTGGACGACTTCGACACGTGGTGCCGGCCGAACTCCCCCTGGTCCATCAACGCGGCTTCCCTGGGGCTGAGTTCGACGCACGCCACCAGGTTCCGGGCTTCGGTGAGCGGATCGGTGCGCACGAGCACGGCGGCGTTCCTCACCCAGTCGTGGGCCTCGATGGCCAGGCGTATCTCGTCCAGCTCGATCCGGAAGCCCCGCAGCTTCACCTGGTTGTCGGCCCGGCCCGTGAACTGGACGCTCCCGTCGGGGTTCCAGCGGGCCAGATCACCGGTGCGGTACAGCCGGTCGTGCCCGGACTCCCCGTCGGACGCCCCCGGCCGCGGCTGCGGGTTCGGCCGGAAACGGTCCGCGGTGAGTTCGGGCCGGTGCAGATAGCCGCGCGCCAACTGAACACCGCTGATGTGCAGTTCACCCGTCCCGCCGTTGGCCACAGGGCGGCCCTCGGTGTCCAGGATGTGATAGCTCAGACCGGGCACGGGCGTGCCGATCGGAAGGCTCTCGGGTCCCTCGTCGAGGGTGGCGGGGTCGACGGTGTGGGCCGAGGTGTTGATGGTGCACTCGGTGGGGCCGTAGAGATTGACCAGGGTGGTTCCCGGGAGCGTCCGGTTCACTTTCCTCGCCAGCGTGCGGGACAGCGCCTCGCCGCCGCTGAAGAGGTGCGTGAGCGAGGTGCAGCGGCCGAACTCGTCGGTGTCCACGAGGGCCTGGAGGAGGGTCGGCACACACTGCAGGGTCGTGACGGCGTGACGGGTGACGGCCTCGATGAGGCGCGGGGGGTCCCGGTGGATGCCACCGGACCCGATCACGACCCGGCTTCCGCAGGCGGGGGCCAGGATCTCCCACTGGGCGGCGTCGAAACTGATCGGGGTCTTCTGCAGGACCGTCTTGGCCGCGTCGAGCGCGAAGGCGTCGGCGAGCCAGCGCATCTGGTGGACGACGGACCGGTGTTCGATCGCCACGCCCTTGGGTTCCCCGGTGCTGCCCGAGGTGTAGACGACGTACGCCAGGTCCGCGGGGCGCGGGCCGTCGGGCAGCTCGGCGGCGTCCGCGCCGGACCGGTCCTTCATGAACTCCACGACGTCCTCGAGGGTGACGACGACGGTGTCCGCGGTGAGGAACTCCACCAGCCGGTTCCGCAGGAGGCCCTGCGTGAGGACGACGCCCGTGCGGGCGTCCCGCACGATGCGGCGGATGCGTTCCTCCGGGTAATCGGGCGAGAGCGGCAGATAGGCCCCGCCCGAGCGCAGGATCCCCCAGGCGCCGATCATCAGGTCCAGTGACGGCTCGACGAACAGCCCCACGCAGTCGTCCGCGCCGACGCCGAGGTGGTGCAGGTACCGGGCGACGTCGTCGGCCTGGTCGGCCAGCTCGCGGAAGGTGAGCGACTCGCCCTCGTCGATGACGGCGATGTCGCCGGGACGGGCACGAACCTGGGCGTTCAGCAGATCGGGCAGGCATGTCCCGCCGGTGTCCTGTCTCTTCATCAATGCATCCCCGTAATCGGATAGGTCTTCGACCTCCGGCTCGAACGTACGGATTCGGGCCACGGGCGGCGCCGCGGCCGACCCCCGCAATCAATGCAGTGCGGCAACCCGAACCATGGACCGCGTGGTCATCGCGCACGGGGCGCGGCAGATTCGGGACCGGCACGTGCCCACGGGGCGCACCGCACCCGCGGCACGTGCCGGACGGAACCGATCCGGAGGGCCCTGTGACCGAACTGTTCACCGGCAGTGTCGTCGGCTCACTCGAGGAACTCGTGGGCAACACCCCGATGCTGCGGCTGGGGCTCGCCGGACTGCCCGCCGGCGCCCAGGTGCTGGCCAAGCTGGAGGCGGTGAACCCGCTGTCCAGCATCAAGGACCGCGCCGCCCTGTTCATGCTGCGCGCCGCCGAGGAGGCGGGGACCCTGCGTCCCGGCGCGACGATCATCGAGTCCACCTCGGGCAACACGGGGATCGCCCTCGCCGCCCTGGCCGCCGCCCGCGGCTACGGCTGCCGGATCGTGCTCCCCGACAACGCCTCGCGGGAGCGCCTGCGGGCCCTGCGCGTCCTGGGCGCCGAGGTCGAACTCACCGACCACGCCCTCGGCTTCGCCGGCTGTGTGGAACGCGCCGAGGAACTGCACGCCGCGATCCCCGGATCCTGGTACGCCGCCCAGCACGTGAACGCCGACAACGTACGGGCCCACTACGAGACGACCGGCCCGGAGATCTGGCGGGACACCGGCGGCCGGGTCGACCACCTGGTGTGCGGCGTCGGCACCGGCGGCACCCTGACCGGGATCGCCCGCTTCCTCCGGGAGCGCAACCCCCGGGTGAGGGTCGTGGCCGTCGAACCCGCGGGTTCGCCCCTGTTGTCCGGCGGCGAACCCGGACCGCACCGCATCCCCGGCCTGAACGGCGGATTCACCAGCCCGGTCACCGATGTCACGGTCATCGACGAAGTGATCGCCGTCGAGGACGAGGACGCCGCGGCCACCACCCGCTCCATCGCCGCCTCCACCGGACTGCTGGTCGGCGTCTCGTCGGGCGCCGCCGCGTACGGCTGCGTGGAACTCGCGCGCCGGCACGACCTGGCCGGTGCCACGGTCGTCACCGTCTTCCCGGACACCGGAGAGCGCTACCTCAGCTGGTGGTCCGAGGCCCACCCCGCAGAACCCGCGCACGGGCGACCGGCCCGCACACAGGAACGGAGCGCCACCGACACATGAATCCCGAGCGTTCGCTGCTGCTCGTCGGTGCCACCGACGAAACGGTGGCCAAGGCCAAGCAACTGGGCTTGTACGTCCTGCTGCTGCAGCACCCCACCAAGGTCACCGCCGAGCAGGAGCGCCTCGCCGACCACGTGGAGGTCGTCGACTACACCCGATGGGACCTGGTCGAGCCGTTGGCCAAGCGGCTCCACGACACCCCGGGTTTCACCGCCGCCACCTCGATCACCGAGCCGGGCCTGGAGAACGCGGCCCGCATCAACGACCTGTTCGCCCTGGGCGGCACCGGTCACGAGGTGACCCGGCGCCTCCGCGACAAGGCGGTCATGCGCGAGCACCTGGCCGGGCTCGACCCCGACGCGGTCCGCGCCGAACCGCTGCGCGTGCGCGAGGACCTGGACGCCTTCGGGGAGAGGCACGGCTACCCCTTCATCGTGAAGCCGACCGACGCCACCGCCAGTATCGGCGTGCACCGCCTCGACGGGCCCGCCGACGCCGAGCGGGTCTGGGCCGAGGTGCGGCGGCTGTCCGGCACCAGGACGGACCGGGTCTCGACGCTGCTGCTGCTCCAGGACTTCCTGATGGAGGAGTACCTCGACGGCCCGGAGTACAGCGTGGAGTCCTTCAGCTCCGCCGGACGCCATGTCGTCATCGCCGTCACCGAGAAGTTCACCGACCCCGCGCACTTCGCCGAACTGGGGCACGCGGTCCCCGCCCGGATCGGTGCCGCGGTCGACGAGCGGGTCCGTGCGGCCGTCATCGGATTCCTGGACCGGATCGGTGTCGAGGACGGTGTCTGCCACACCGAGATCCGGATCGGCGCCCGCGGCCCCCGCGTCATCGAGAGCCACAACCGGATCGCCGGTGACGCCATCACCGACCTGGTGCACAGCGTCTACGGCATCGACACCGTCAAGCTCGCCCTCGCCGCACCCTTCGGCCTGGCCGGGGAACTCCCCGACCGGCCCGAGGCGCGCGGCGGGGCCGCCGTGCGGTCGGTGGTGGGCCGGCCGGGCGACGTCGTGGAGTCGGTCGACGGCGTGCCCGAGGCACAGGCCCTCGCCGACGTACTGGCGGTGCGCATCAGTGCCAGGCCCGGGGAGACGGTGCGTCCCCTGCGGGACAACTGGGACCGCCTCGGCCTGCTCGCCGTGACCGGCGAGGACACCACCGCGGCGATCCGGCGCGGCGCCGAACTCGTCGGCGACGTGCTGAAGGTCCGCACGAGGGGCCCCGACGGCCGGCCGCGCCTGGCCGAAGCCGCCCCGGTGAGCGAACGGACGGTGATCCGGTCGTGAGCGTCCTCGTCCTGCACCGCAACCCCTTCGCCGCCTTCCCCTACCGCCGGTGGCTGGACGGCGACGCCCCCGGCCTCGACGGCCGCACGCCGTACCCCGGCCACATCGTCGTCCTCGCCGCCCGCGACAAGATCGAACTGGCCGGCGAGGAGATCCCGGGAGCCGCCGACCACGACTTCACCCACCTCGAACTCTTCGACACCCTCGACGACGAGGAGGTGCCGGCCCGCGCGCTCGCCCTCGCCGAGGAGTACCGGATCACCCACGTCATCGCCCACCACGAGGCGGACGTGGCCCTCGCCGCCCGCCTGCGCGAGCGCCTCGGCCTCGACGGGGCGTGGAGCGCCGACATCGCGCCCTTCCGTGACAAGGCCCTGATGAAGCGGCTGGCGCGGCAGGCCGGTGTCGAGGTCGCCCCGCACACCGTGCCGGGCACCGCCCGGCAGGCCCGCGACTTCGCCGGGCGGCACGGCTTCCCCGTGGTGCTGAAGAACCGGGCGGGCTACAACTCCATCGGCCTGAGCGTCATCGCCGACCGGGACGAGCTGGAGCTGCGGCTCGCCCGGGCCTACCGGGACGGCCCGCGGGACGACCTGCTCGTCGAGGCCTACGTGCCCGGGCGGATGTGCCACGTCGACGGGCTGGTGGTGGACGGCCGCACCGTGGCCGCCTGGCCTTCCCAGTACCAGTACGACCTGGCCTCGTTCGGGGCCGACCCCGGACCGCGCGTCGACCTGACCCTGGACGTGGACGACCCGCTCACCCCCCGGCTGCTCACGCTGGTCGAGCGGACCCTGGCGGCCCTGAGGCCCGAGGGCTCGCGGCTGCGCACCCACGCCTTCCACGCGGAGGTCTTCCACACGCCCGACGACCGTCTGGTGCTGTGCGAGATCGCGGGCCGGTCGGGCGGCGCGAAGATCCGGGAGGTCTTCGAGACCCTCTTCGGAATCCAGCTCGCCGTGCAGGTGACCCGGGCGGAGGCCGGCCTCCCGCTGCCCGTGATCGAGGGCGCCACGGACGACGGGGCACCGCTGCGACCGCGCTGCATGTCGGGGCAGGTGCTCACCATGAAGCGGCCCGGCCTGGTGCGCTCGCTCCCCGCCGTCCCCGACGAGGAGTGGGTGGAGGGCTTCTGGCTCTTCGCCGAGGAGGGCCAGGTGATCGCCCCGGCCGCGGGCTCCGCGGACTTCCTCACCGCGGCCGTGGGTTCGGCCCCGACCCGCGTCGAGTGCGAGCGCCGGCTGCGCGACCTCGGTGCCCGGATCGTCGCCGGGACGAAGATCGTGGCGCCGCCCGGGGACGCCGCCCGGCCCGGGCGGAACGCCGAGCCGGCGGAGGCGTCATGACGCGCAAGCCGTTCTCCGTCCGCTTCAAGTACATGCTGGGCATGGTCGTCGACGCGACCGGCAGCGGCATGTACCTGCCGCTGTCGCTCCTCTACTTCCATCACGTCACCGGTCTGCCGCTCACCCAGGTCGGCGCCATCGTGACGACGGCCGCGGTCATCGGCCTGGTGAGCAACCCGGTCGCCGGCGTCCTCATCGACCGCTTCAGCGCCCGCACCGTGCTGGTGGGCGGATACGTGCTGCGGGCCTCGGCGTTCTGCGCCTACCCCCTGGTCGACAACGGCGCGGCCATGTTCGCGGTGATGCTGCCGGTGGCCCTCGGCGACACCTCCTACCCGCCGGCCATCCAGTCCTTCGTGGCGGAGATCGTGCAGGGCACCGAGCGGGACAAGCTGCTCGCCCTGCAGCGCAGTCTGCGCAACGCCGGGATGGGCGTGGGCGGACTCCTCGCGGGCGCGGCCCTCGCCCTCGACGAGTCCGGGTTCTACTTCGTCGTGCTCGGGGCCGCCGCCGGCTACCTGCTGTCCGCCGGGCTGCTCAGCACCATCCGCACCGGCACGCCGGCACGGTCCGGGGGCGGCAGGGTCTCCCGCAGGGGCGGCTACCGGATGGTGGCGCGCAACCGGCCGTTCCTGGGCCTCACCCTGCTGAACGTCCCGACGGCCTTCGGGTACATGGTGCTGTCCGTGGCCCTCCCGGTGTACCTCACCCGCGAACTGGACGCGCCCGTATCGCTGGTGGGCGTCCTGTACGCGGTCAACACGGTCGGCATCGCGGTGCTGCAGATCCCGGTCACCCGGGTCCTGGTCAAGTACCGCAGAACGCGTGCGGTGGCGCTCGGAGCGGGCATCTTCGCGCTGTCCTTCGTCGGCTTCGCGGTGCTCGGCGTCCTGTCGACCGGTGCCGTACTGATCGCCGGCGTGTTCGCCGCGACCGCGGCGTTCACCGCGGGCGAGCTGCTGCACGGGGCCACGGCCTCCGCGCTGGTGGCCCAGGCCGCGCCGGAGGAGACCCGGGGCCGCCACCTCGCGGTCTACCAGTTGTCGTGGGCGGTGCCCATCGCACTCGCGCCGACCGTGTTCACGGCCCTGCTGTCGGTGTCGGCCACCGGGATGTGGCTGGTGCTCGCGGTGGCCACGGCGGGCTCCGCCCTGGGTGTGCTGCGCCTCGAACGCGACCTGCCGCCGGCCTCGGTGCACCCGGTGCCGCCCGAGGCCGGAGCGGCCGCTTCCCGAACCGGATCGACCAGAAAGGCTGCGTGACCCCATGGGGATGTCCAGTTGGCGCGTACTCGGCGACGAGGACCCGGAGTTCGCCCGGGAGGGGGCCGCGGGACAGAGCGGGCTCGTCAGCCAGTTGCGGCCGCTGATCGCGGAGTTGAGCAAGCCCGGCGGCCTGGTGTTCGATCCCTTCGCCGGCTGGGGCACCACCCTGGTGGCCTGCGCGGCCGAGGGACGGCGCGGGATCGGCATCGAGATCAACCCGTCCCGCGCGCAGGAGGCACGGCAGCGCGTCGCGCGCTACCCGGAGCAGCGCATGCTCTGCGGCGACGCCCGCACACCTCCGCTCGACCCGGACACCGTGGACCTGGTCCTGTGCGACCTGCCGTACTTCGGCACCGACCTGGACCTCGAGGCACCCGACCCGGGCCAGCTGTACGCGCTGCGCGACTACGACGCCTACCTGGCGGCGCTCGACGAGGCCTTCGCGGCCGTCGCACGGGTGATGCGACCGGGTGCCCACGCGGTCGTCGCCGTCCAGAACCGTCGTATCGCGGACCGGTTCGTCCCGCTGGCCTGGGACGCCGCGCGCGTGCTCGGCCGCCATCTGACCCTGGGGGACGAGCGCGTCCACCTCTACGACTGGCCGGTCAAGGACGAGGGCGACCCGATGCGCACGAACCGGTCGCACGAGTACCTGCTGATGGCCCGGAAGTGAGGCCGGCCGCCCCCGACGGGCGCCGGCCGGCCCCACCACACCGGGGACCCGGATCAGACCTCCCGCCAGGCCCGGAGCTTTTCGGGGTTGAGCACCGACCAGATCTGCTTGATCCGGTCCTGCGCGACGTCGAACGCCAGCACCGACACGGGGACGCCGTCCACCTGGGCGACCAGGCCCGGCTGACCGTTGACCGTGCTCTCCACCAGCGTCAGGTCGGGCACCGCCTCCATCCGGCCGGCGAAGAAGCGCGCGATCTGCTCGGCGCCCTCGACCGGACGGATCACGGCCCGCACGAGTCCGCCACCGTCGCCGGTCGCCGTGGCGTCGGGGGCCAGCAGACCGATGAGGGCCTCGATGTCCTTGGCCTCCCACGCCTCCTTGAAGGCCCTGACGAGGTCGGCGCTCCTGGCCGCCGGTGCCGCGGCGGACTGCGACCCGCGGATGCGGCGGCGGGCCGACGAGGCCAGCTGGCGGCAGGCCGCCGGTGTCCGGCCGACGATGTCGGCCACCTCGGCGAAGGAGTAGCGGAAGACGTCGTGCAGGACGAAGGCGACGCGCTCGGCCGGCGTCATCGACTCCAGTACGACGAGGAAGGCCATGTTGACCGACTCGTCGAGGGTGACCCGGTCGGCCGGATCGTTCGTGGTGCCGCCGCTCCACCGCCCGCTGATCCACTCCGTGGCCGCGGGCAGTGGCTCCGGGACCCACTCGCCCACGTACCGCTCCCGCCTGGCCCGTGCCGAGCCGAGCAGGTCGAGGCAGATGCGGCTGGCGACGGTCGTCAGCCAGCCACCGGGGGACTCGACGGCCTCCCGCTGTTCGGGAGTCATGGCGTACCAGCGGGTGTAGGTCTCCTGCACGACGTCCTCGGCCTCGGTCAGCGAGCCGAGGAGCCGGTACGTGAGGTTGATCAGCTGGTGCCGCTCGCTGATGACCGCGCTCAGGCTCGTGTCGAGCGGGCCGTGCCCGGAATCGGACGGGTCGGTCATGGTGGTCGCCCACTCCCTCGGTCGCTGTGTCCCCGTTCGGTCCGACGAGACACCGCGGCGAACTGTGAGGTGGCGCGGCGCCTCACATTACGCAGGGCTGCGTCGTCGTAACCGATGGACGGAACAGTATCCCGATGAAGAAGGAAGGCAACCGATGCCGGAATCCGTGAACGTATCGATCATCTACTACAGCTCCACGGGCAATGTGCACACCTTGGCACAGGCAGCCGTCGAGGGGGCGGAGAAGGCCGGCGCGCAGGTGCGGCTGCGCAAGGTCGCGGAGACGGCTCCGCAGGAGGCGGTCAACTCCAGGGCCGAGTGGGCCCAGCACCTTCAGGACACCGCCGATGTGCCCTTGGCGAGCCACGACGACCTGGAGTGGGCCGACGTGGTGCTGCTCGGCACCCCGACCCGATTCGGCAACCCGGCCAGCCAGCTGCGGGCGTTCATGGAGACCACCGGACCGCTGTGGGGCCAGGGCAAGCTCGCGGGCAAGGTGTACTCGGGCTTCACCACCTCCGGTACCGCGCACGGCGGCCAGGAATCCACCCTCCTGGCGCTGGCGAACACGTTCTACCACTGGGGCGGCATCATCGTGCCCCCCGGTTACACCGACCCGGTCATGAACCAGCTGGGCAACCCCTACGGCGCCTCCCACGTGGCCGACGGGAGCGCTCCTCAACTGGCTGCTCCCGGGGGTCTCGTCGGTGCTGGAGACGACGATCGCCTACGAACAGGTCGCGGTCGACCTGACGGCGTGGGTGGCCCGGATG
>NZ_JBEORT010000062.1:0-40365 GCF_040302425.1 Streptomyces sp. NPDC126497 | reverse complement strand
GCCCGGTCGCGCGGACCGGGCGCGCCCCGCGAGCGCCGTCACGGACCGCCCCGGACGACCCGCACGCCCTTCCCGGCCGGGGGGCGACCTGCACGGCCCCCGTCCTCGAGGCCCGGGGGCTGCGCGTCCGCTACGGCGGGTTCACCGCGCTGGACGGGGTGGACCTCGTGCTCCCCGCCGGGCGGGTGACCGCGGTCGTCGGGCCCAACGGGGCCGGGAAGAGCACGCTGTTCCACTGCCTGGCGGGGACCACGCGGCCCGCGCGGGGGTCGGTCCTGCTCGGCGGGCGGGACATCACCCGGCTGCCCGCGCAGGCCCGCACCCGGCTCGGGATCGCGCGGACGTTCCAGCGGCTGGCGGTCTTCCCGACGCTGACCGTCGCCGGGAACGTGCGCGTCGGCGCCGAGCAGGGCCGGCTGCGCGATCCCGGCGCGGTGGAGCGGACGCTGCGGCTCCTCGGGCTCGACGGACCGGTGCGGGCGCGGGCCGCCGCCGGGCTGCCCACCGGGACGCTGCGCCGGGTGGAGCTCGCGCGGGCCCTCGCCACCGCCCCGCGCGTGCTGCTGCTCGACGAGCCCGCCGCCGGCCTCGACGCCGCCGAGGTGGCCGCGCTGGCCCGGATCCTGGGTGCGCTGGCCGCCGACGGCACGGCGCTCCTGGTCGTGGAGCACGACCTCGACCTGGTCGCCGGCCTCGCCGACGTCGTGCACGTGATGGCGGCGGGCCGGATCGTCGCCTCCGGGCCGCCCGGGGAGGTCCTGGGCGCCCCCGGGGAGGCGGCCGGCCCGTGACCACGATCTCCCTGCGTGACGCACGCGTGCGTCACGGCCCCCTGGAGGCCCTGCACGGCGTCACCCTCGCCGCCCCCGGCCCGGGTCTCACCGTGCTGCTGGGCCGCAACGGCTCCGGCCGTACGACCGCCCTGCGCGCGCTGGCCGGCGACCTGCCGTTGTCCGGCGGGTCGGTGGTGTGGGACGGGCGGGACGTGACCGGCGTGCCGGCGTACGAGCGGGCCCGTCGCGGGCTGTGCCTGGTGCCGGAGCGCGGGGCCGTGTTCGGTTCCCTCACCGTGCGGGAGAACCTCGCCCTCACCGGCCCCGGCCCCGCCCGCGCCCTCGACGCCTATCCGCGGCTGGGGCCGCTGCTGGAACGCCGGGCCGGCACGCTCTCCGGGGGCGAGCGGCGGATGCTGGCCCTGTGCCGGGCGCTGTCGCCGCGCGCGCGTGTGGTGCTCGTCGACGAGCCCGCCCAGGGCATGTCGCCCGCGGTCGCGGCCCGTACGTACGCGCTGCTGGCCGGGCTCGACGCGTGCGTGGTCCTCGCCGAGCAGCGGCTGCCGCCCGCCCTGTACGGCCGGCCCGCCTTCGTGTACGTGCTGCGCCGGGGCACGGTGGTGTTCGCCGGGGAGGCCGGTGAACTCGGCCGGCCCGCCTCCGCGCGGCGGCCGTAGCGCCCCGTCCGGCCGCACGGGCCCGCCGCGCACGGCGGAGGAGTCCGGGGAGCCGCCGGCGCCCCGCCGTGCCGGTCCGGTGGCCGCCCACCTCGGGTGGCGGCGATTTCCGGCCACCCCCTTCATTCCCCGATTTCCGGATTTGTCGACCGAGGAGGGGGTCACCCCGTGAGTCGCCTCGCGTTCTCAACGGCGACCTCATGAAGGGCACTTGACGGTGAGTGACGGATTCCGCGTCGCACGCGTCCCCGCCCGCTGGATGGTTCGATTCCGTTCGCCCCGGGGCGTGACTACCGCCACAGATCGCCCGTTGTCTTCTGCATGAGCCGGGGACCCGCCCGGACCACGGGCCGGGAGCCACCCGGCCTCGCCACGCACCGCATCCCGAGGGAGCCACCCGTGCCGCGCATGCTCGACGTCAGCGACGAGGTACGCGCCGAGATCGGCGACGAAGAAGCAGCCCGCCTGCTCGCCGGAGAGTCCGCCCCGGGCGGTTACGACTGCACCTCCTGCCGCACCCCGGGCGACCCGGAGCAGGAACGCACCAGCACCGTCCTGTTCGTCGGGGACGAGACCGCCGTTCTCGCCTTCGCCCACGCCACCTGCCTGCCCTCGCAGGTCGTCCAGGTCACCGAGGAACAGCTCCAGGGAGCCGTGCGGGCCATCGGCGGCGACACCGGGGACCCGGCGGCGGCACCGGATCCCGCCCCCGCCGCGCCGGAACAGGCCGTGCTCGGGGTGACCAGCGGACTGGTCCTGATCTCCGGGGAGTTGCACCCGGCACTGGTCGTCGAGCCGACCGCGCCGGTCGCGCGGCCCGGTTCGCCGGGCGGCGGCGACGACTTCCTGCCGCTCCTCATCGAACAGGGCTTCATGCCCCTGACCGAGCTGTCGGCCGTACCGCCGGCGCTGCACGGCTGGTCGGTGCTGCTGGCCGCGGGCCGGCTGCACGCCGTCCTCCAGCCGAACCCGGGCGGCGGCCGTCCGGTGGCCTGGTGGCAGGCGCACCAGCCGCTCCAGGTCACCGACGGCTGGCGGTCGGCCGCCACCAGGCACCAGCAGGTGCTGATGTTCGCGGCCCCGGTCGGCTCGATCGGCCGTCAGCCGCGCGAGGACCTGCTGCGCGACGCCCTGGACAAGGCGGCCGCGAACGGCAAGCTCGTCGCCGCGGCGCTGCCCCTCGCCGGTCTCTGACCGGCCCGCCGGCACCCGGCCGGGGCCCCGTCGACGAAAGCCGCGAAAGGGCCGCATCCCCGAGGGCACGGGGTCGTTTGGACATACGTGCACGCATATGACGTTCCCCGCCGCCAGTCCCTCGCCTCGGTCCCCGCACCCGTGCGCCCGGCGCAGGACTCCCAAAGCGGCCTCTCGGTCACACCGATCTACGACGCCCTCTACACCGAGTACGTCAAGTCCTTCCGTTCGCTGCCGGGCGACCGCAGCGGCGAGGAGGAGCTGGGCTTCACCGCCTTCGGGAACATCCCGCACAGTACGGGCTCCTACGGCGGTCACAGCCCGGGGACCTTCGGCGCCTCCCTGGTGAGCGGCGCGTACGGCGCGGGGCCGGGCGGCGGCCGTCAGGGCGCCGGGCCGCAGTGGCAGCGGGTCGGCACGGTCGGCCGGTCCGCCTCCGGGATGCACCACGTGCCGGCCGGACTGCCGCCGGCCCCGCGCAGGGGCGCCTGACCCGGGGCACGGCGAAGGGGCGGCCCCGGTGGGGGCCGCCCCTTCGCCGTGCCCGCCGTCGGCTACTTCTTCTTGCCGCGCTTCTCCCGCACCCGCACGGAGATGTGGATCGGCGTCCCCTCGAAGCCGAACTCCTCCCGCAGCCGCCGCTCGATGAACCGCCGGTAGCCCGCCTCGATGAAGCCGGAGGCGAACAGCACGAACCGCGGCGGCTTGGTGCCCGCCTGGGTGCCGAACAGGATCCGCGGCTGCTTGCCGCCGCGCACGGGGTGCGGGTGGGCGGCGACCAGCTCGCCGAGGAACGCGTTCAGCCTGCCCGTGGGGACCCGGGTCTCCCAGCCCTCCAGGGCCGTCTCGATGGCCGGTACCAGCTTCTCCATGTGCCGGCCGGTGCGCGCCGAGACGTTCACCCGCGGCGCCCACGCCACCTGGCCGAGCTCGGTCTCGATCTCCCGCTCCAGGTAGTAGCGGCGCTCCTCGTCGAGGGTGTCCCACTTGTTGTACGCGAGGACCAGGGCGCGGCCCGCCTCCACGGCCATGGTGACGATCCGCTGGTCCTGCACCGAGATGGAGTCGGCGGCGTCGATGAGGACGACGGCCACCTCCGCCTTCTCGACGGCGGCGGCGGTGCGCAGCGAGGCGTAGTAGTCGGCGCCCTGCTGGAGGTGGACGCGCTTGCGGATGCCCGCCGTGTCGACGAACTTCCAGGTCTTGCCGCCGAGTTCGATCATCTCGTCGACCGGGTCGCGGGTGGTGCCGGCGAGTTCGTTGACGACGACCCGGTCCTCGCCCGCGACCTTGTTCAGCAGCGAGGACTTGCCGACGTTGGGCCTGCCGATCAGCGCGACCCGGCGCGGGCCGCCGACCGCGGTGCCGAAGGTCTGCGCCGGGGCGTCGGGCAGCACCTCCAGGACCTGGTCCAGCATGTCGCCGGTGCCGCGGCCGTGCAGGGCGGAGACCGGGTACGGCTCGCCCAGGCCCAGGGACCACAGGTACGCGGCGTCGGCCTCGCCGCTCGGGCCGTCCACCTTGTTGGCGCACAGCACGACCGGCTTGCCCGCCTTGCGCAGCAGCCGGACGACGGCCTCGTCGGTGTCGGTGGCGCCGACCTTGGCGTCGACGACGAAGACGACCGCGTCGGCGGCCTCGATGGCGTACTCGGCCTGGGCGGCCACGGAGGCGTCGATGCCGAGGACGTCCTGCTCCCAGCCGCCGGTGTCGACGACCTTGAAGCGGCGGCCCGCCCACTCGGCCTCGTAGGTGACGCGGTCGCGGGTGACGCCCGGCTTGTCCTCGACGACCGCCTCGCGGCGGCCGATGATGCGGTTCACCAGGGTCGACTTGCCGACGTTGGGGCGGCCGACGACGGCGAGCACGGGCAGCGGACCGTGGCCCGCCGCCTCGATGGCGCCCTCGACGTCCTCGAGGTCGAAGCCCTCCTCCGCGGCGAGCTCCATGAACTCCGCGAACTCGGCATCGCCCAGCGCCCCGTGGTCGTGCTCGTGCGCATCCTCGTACGCGTCCGAGCCGTCGGGCTGGATGTGGTCGTTCATGAAGTCCGTACCTCTGCGTTCATCGTGGTGATCGGTGGAAGGCCCCCGTGTGCGGGGCTGATCCACTACTCAGTGTCGCCTAGCGCCCGGTGAGGCGCCTGGCGTTTTCCAGGTGTGCGGTGAGCTGTTTCTGGATGCGTTCGGTCGCCTCGTCCAGCGCCTTGCGCGTGCGTCTGCCGCTGCCGTCGCCGGCGTCGAAGGGGTCGCCGAAGACGACGTCGACCCGGGAGCGCAGCGGGGGCAGCGCCTTTATCAACCGTCCGGACCGCCCGGAACTTCCCAGCACGGCCACGGGAACGATCGGCGCGCCGCTGCGGACGGCGAAGTACGCGAGCCCCGCGCGGAGCGCGGCGAAGTCGCCCTCGCCGCGCGTGCCCTCCGGGAAGATGCCGAGGACGCCGCCCTGCTCCAGTACGCCCAGCGCCCGGGAGATCGCCGTGCGGTCGGTGCTGTGCCGGTCGACCTTGAGCTGACCGATGCCGGTCAGGAACGGGTCGAGCGGGCCGACGAACGCCTCCTTCTTGATCAGGAAGTGCGTCGGCCGGGGCGCCACGCCCATGACCATGGGGCCGTCGATGTTGTGGGAGTGGTTCACGGCGAAGATCACCGGACCGGCCGCGGGCACCCGCCAGGCGCCCAGCACACGCGGCTTCCACAGCCCGTACATCAGACCGACGCCGATGCGCCGGCCGACCTCGGCGCTCCGCACCGATGGGACGTCGGTCACTTTCCGGCCCGCTTCTCCTCGACGAGGGTGACGACGCACTCGACGACCTGCTGGAGGGTCAGCTCGGTGGTGTCCACCTCGACCGCGTCGTCGGCCTTGGCCAGCGGGGAGGTCTTGCGGCCGGCGTCGGCCGCGTCCCGCTTGATCAGGGCCTCGCGGGTGGTGTGCAGGTCGGCGCCCTTGAGCTCGCCGCTGCGGCGGGCGGCACGCGCCTCCGCGCTGGCGGTGAGGAAGATCTTCAGGTCCGCGTCGGGCAGCACGGTGGTGCCGATGTCGCGGCCTTCGACGACGATCCCGGTGACGGCGGAGGAGGCGATGGTGCGCTGCAGCTCGGTGATCCGGGACCGCACCTCGGGGACCGCGGAGACCGCGCTGACCTTGGAGGTGACCTCCTGTCCGCGGATCGGGCCGGCCACGTCGACGCCGTCGACGGTGATGGTGGGGGTCTCGGGGTCGGTGCCGGAGACGATCTCCGGCTTGCCGGCGACGGCGGCGATCGCGGACGGGTCCTCTGTGTCGATGCCGTTGGTCACCATCCACCAGGTGATCGCCCGGTACTGGGCGCCGGTGTCCAGGTAGCTCAGGCCGAGCCGCGCCGCCACGGCCTTCGACGTGCTCGACTTGCCCGTGCCCGAGGGGCCGTCGATGGCGACAATCACGGGCTGGGCGACGCCGTTTTCCACGGGGGGACACCTTCCTGGTGCGGTGGAGGGGTGGGTGCGGGACGCGGACACGCCCCGCACCAGGTTACCGGCCCCCCGGAACCCTTCCGACAAGCGGACGATCCCGCCCTCCGGGGGACGGGCCGCCCGGCCCCGGGCCGTCACTGGCGGATCGCCCAGCCCCGCTCCCGCAGCCCCGCGGTGAGGACCGGGGCCGCCTTGGGCTCCACCATGAGCTGGACCAGACCGGCCTGCTGTCCGGTGGCGTGCTCGATGCGGACGTCCTCGATGTTGACGCCGGCGCGCTCGGCGTCCGCGAAGATGCGGGCCAGCTGGCCGGGCTGGTCGTCGATGAGCACCGTCACGGTCTCGTAGACGCGCGGCGCGGAGCCGTGCTTGCCGGGGACGCGGACCTGCCCGGCGTTGCCGCGGCGCAGCACGTCCTCGACGCCGGCGCCGCCCTCGCGGCGCTTGTCCTCGTCGGAGGACTGCAGGGCGCGCAGCGCGCGCACGGTCTCCTCCAGGTCGGCGGCGAGGTCCGTGAGCAGGTCGGCGACCGGCCCGGGGTTGGCGGAGAGGATGTCGATCCACATCCGGGGGTCGGAGGCGGCGATCCGGGTCACGTCCCGGATGCCCTGCCCGCACAGGCGCACGGCGGCCTCCTCCGCGTGTTCCAGGCGCGCGGCGACCATGCTGGACACCAGGTGGGGCATGTGGGAGACGAGGGCCACGGCCCGGTCGTGGGCGTCGGCGTCCATGACGACGGGCACGGCCCCGCAGTGCGAGACCAGCTCCAGGGCGAGGTTCAGCACCTCGGTGTCGGTGTCCCGGGTCGGGGTGAGCACCCAGGGGCGCCCCTCGAAGAGGTCCCCGGTGGCGGCCAGCGGACCGGACCGCTCACGGCCGGACATCGGGTGGGTGCCGATGTACGGGGTCAGGTCGAGCCCGCGCTCCTGGAGCTCGCGGCGCGGTCCGCCCTTGACGCTGGCGACGTCGATGTAGCCGCGGGCCGCGCCGCGCCGCATCGCGTCGGCGAGCACGTCGGCCACGTGGGCGGGCGGGGCGGCGACGATCGCCAGGTCGACCGGCCCGTCGGGGGCCTCGTCCGTGCCGGCGCCGAGCGCGGCGGCCGTGCGGGCCTGCTCCGGGTCGTGGTCGGCGAGGTGGACGACGACGCCCCGCCGGGACAGGGCGAGGGCGGCGGACGTGCCGATGAGCCCGGTGCCGATGACGAGTGCGGTTCTCACTGGGCGATGTCCTTGCGCAGGGCGGCCGCCGCACCGAGGTAGACGTGCGCGATGTCGGCGCGGGGCCGGTCGGACTCGATGTGCGCGAGGACGCGGACGACGCGGGGCATGGCGCCCTCGACGTCGAGCTCCTGGGCGCAGATCAGGGGGACGTCGACGATGCCGAGCCCGCGGGCGGCGGCGGCCGGGAATTCGCTGTGCAGGTCGGGCGTGGCCGTGAACCAGAGGCTGATCAGGTCGTCGGTGTGCAGGCCGTTGCGCTCCAGGACCTCGGTGAGCAGCGCGCCGACCCGCTCCTCCATGTGACCGGCCTCGTCCCGCTCCAGCTGGACGGCCCCCCGGACCGCGCGTACCGCCACGACGATGCTCCTTGCTGACGTGTGTGCTGTTCGGTCGTCCAGCGTAGTCAGCCGGCCCGGGGGCGGCGCCGGGCGCTCGCCCGCTGAGACGGAGGGAGAGGTGCGCTTTTCACGCCTTTTGCCGTGATGTGCTTACCGTTCGGTGCATTCGGTGTCAGGATGCGGGGACCGCGACCCCGGGAGTGACGACATGGCCCTTCGTACGACGCGCCGCACGGTCCTCCTCGCGGCCGGCGCGGCGGGGACGGCCGCGGGCTGCGGCTCGGACGGCGGGGACGGCACCTCTCCGGAGACCGCCGGGCGGGAGCTCGTCCCGACCGCCGACGTCCCCGTGGGCGGGGGCACGGTCCTCGAGGAGGAGAGGATCGTGGTCACCCAGCCCGTGGCGGGCTCCTTCAAGGCCTTCTCGGCGGTCTGCACCCACCAGGGGTGCGTGGTGACCGGGGTCTCGGACGGCACCATCGACTGCGCCTGTCACGGCAGCCGGTTCGACATCACCGACGGCTCGGTGACGCACGGCCCGGCGACCAGGCCGCTGCCCGGGGAACGGATCACGGTGGAGGGAAATTCGGTCCGCCGGGTGTGATCCGCCGCGTACGCTCCGGGCATGCGCCCCGAGACCCTGGTCGGTGACCACACGATCTACGCCTGCGTCATGGGCTCGCGCGCCTTCGGTCTGGCCACGGAGGGCAGCGACACCGACCGCCGGGGCGTCTTCCTCGCCCCCACTCCCCTGTTCTGGCGCTTCGAGAAGCCGCCCACGCACGTCGAGGGCCCGGCCGAGGAACAGTTCAGCTGGGAGCTGGAACGTTTCTGCGAGCTGGCCCTGCGCGCCAATCCCAACATCCTGGAGTGCCTGCACTCCCCGCTGGTGGAGTACGCCGACGCCACCGGCCGCGAGCTGCTGTCCCTGCGCGGGGCGTTCCTCTCCCGCCGGGTCCACACGACCTTCACCCGCTACGCCCACGGCCAGCGCCGCAAGCTGGAGGCGGACGTCCGCGCCCACGGCGCCCCGCGCTGGAAGCACGCGATGCACCTGCTCCGCCTGCTGATCAGCGCCCGCGACCTGCTCCGCACGGGCGCCCTCACGATCGACGTGGGCGAGGAGCGCGAGCCGCTGCTCGCGGTGAAGCGGGGCGAGGTGTCCTGGTCCGAGGTGGAGTCCCGGATGACCCGGCTGGCGGAGGAGGGCGCGCGGGCCGCCCCGCGCAGCCCCCTGCCCGAGGAGCCGGACCGGCGCCGGGTCGAGGACTTCCTCGTCCGCGCCCGCCGCGCCTCAGCCCTCCAGGCGGACCCGTACGACGAGGTCGTGCAGGGCGTCGTACGCGCTGGGGGCGTCGGGCAGGGCTGACGCCGCCTGCGCCTCGTCCAGCGCGCCGTGCAGCCGCTCCACGTCGGCCCGCACGCGTGCGGGGTCGACCGGGGCCGCCCCGTGTTCGCGCTCCGCCTTGGCGGCGATCAGCTCCGGCAGGAAGTCCGGGGCGGCGTCGACCTCCGCGGCGAGGGTGGGCAGATGCGGCTGCACCTCGCCGGAGCGCATCAGGTGGATGCCGGTGAGCAGCACCCGGAAGGTGTAGAGCAGCGGCTTGAGCTCGCCGGTCCTCTCGAACAGCCGCCACTGGGTCCGCGCGAAACCCCGGTAGTGGTGGGCGTGGTGGCCGGTGAGGACACCGGGGGCGAGCGCGGCCAGTTCCCGGTGGGTGTCGGTGGTGTGCACGACCAGCGGGGACAGCAGCTGCTCCAGGACGTAGCCGTTGCGCCGCAGCATCAGGCGGACGAACTTGCGCAGGTCGTGCGTGACCAGGTCCAGCTCGACGCCGTCGCGGACCCACATCCTGGACCGGGTCTCGTCCGGCTCGCGCAGCCCGACGAGGGCGGCGGCCGGCAGCAGGTGCACGCCCCGCAGGTCCACGTCCGAGTCACGGGACGGGAAGCCGTACAGGTGCGCGCCGGAGACGGTGGCGAACAGCACCGGGTCGGGCTGCCGCGCGATCACCGGTCTCAGGTCGAGGTCCAGGGCGTCGGTCATCGGTCAAGCGTCCCAGAGCGTTCCCAGCGCGAGCAGGTCGCCCCGGTACTCGATGCGGTCCGCCCACGCGGCGGGCCAGGCGTCCGCGCCCAGGTACGCGCCCGCGAAGGCGCCCGTGAGGCAGGCGAGGGAGTCGGAGTCGCCCGCGGTGCAGGCGGCGCGGCGCACCGCCGTGAGGGGTTCGTCGACGAAGAGGAGGAAGCAGAGCAGACCGGTGGCCAGGGCCTCCTCGGCGATCCAGCCCGCTCCCGTGGCCAGGCACGGGTCGGTCTCGGGCGAGACGGTGCGTACGGCCTCCTGGAGGCGGCCCAGGACCTCCAGGCACTCGTCCCAGCCGCGCGCGATGAAGTGCTCGGGGGTGGGGTCCTGGGCGCGGGTCCACAGGTCGCCGAGCCAGAACGCGTGGTAGCGGGTGCGGTTGTCGTAGGCGTAGGAGCGCAGGCGTCCGATCAGGCCGGTCGGCTCGGCCCCCTGAGCCAGCAGTCGTACGGCGTGTGCGGTGAGGTCGGAGGCGGCGAGCGCGGTGGGGTGTCCGTGGGTGAGGGCCGCCTGCAACTGGGCGGCGCCCGCGCGCTGTTCGTCGGTGAGGCCGGGGGCCAGGCCGACGGGGGCGACGCGCATGTTGGCGCCGCAGCCCTTGGAGTGGATCTGGCTGGCGTCCTGCCAGGGGCGGTCCTCGTGGGACAGCAGGTGGCACGCCTTGAGACAGGTGTTGCCCGGCGCGCGGTTGTTCTCGGGCGAGCGCCACCACTCCACGAACTCCTCGCGCACCGGCCGCTCCAGCCGCTTCGGCGTGAGGGGCCCCCGGTCCATGGCGGTGCGCAGTCCCCGACCGAGCGCGAGGGTCATCTGGGTGTCGTCGGTGACGATCGCCGGTCTCGGCAGGTCCGTCTCCCGCCAGGGGCCGGACTTGGCGAGGATCGACGGGACGTCGTCGAACTCGGCCGGGAAGCCCAGCGCGTCCCCCAGGGCGAGTCCGGTGAGCGCGCCTGTCGCGGCGCGCTTGGTGACGGTGGTGGTCATGCGGGGCGTCCTTCCGGGGTCGGCCGGAGCAGCGGCGGGTGGAGGGCGGTGGCGGTGCCCGCGCGGTAGAGGGCGGCGGGTTTGCCCCGGCCGCCGGTGAGGCGCGCGGCGCCGGGGACGGCTTCGACGAAGCCGGGGGTGGCGAGCACCTTGCGCCGGAAGTTGGGCCGGTCCAGGGCGGTGCCCCACACGGTCTCGTAGACCTGCTGCAGCTCGCCGAGGGTGAACTCGGGCGGGCAGAAGGCGGTGGCCAGGCAGGTGTACTCGAGCTTGGCGCCGACGCGTTCCCGCGCGTCGGCGAGGATCCGGTCGTGGTCGAAGGCGAGCCCCCGCGCGGAGCCGTACGGCGTCCAGCGGGCCTGCGCCGCGTCGCTGCCGCCGCGCGCCTCGGGAGCGTCGGGCAGCAGGGCGGCGAAGGCGACGGAGACGACCCTCATCCGGGGGTCGCGGCCGGGCTCGCTGTAGGTCCGCAGCTGCTCCAGGTGCAGGCCGGAGACGTCCGTCAGCCCGGTCTCCTCGCCCAGCTCGCGCCGCGCGGCGCGCTCCGCGGACTCGTCCGGCCGGACGAAGCCCCCGGGCAGCGCCCACCGTCCGGTGTACGGCTCCTCGCCGCGCTCGACGAGCAGCACGTGCAGCGTGCCCGCGCGGAGGGTGAACACGGCGAGGTCGACGGTGACGGCGAACGGTTCGAAGGCGTACTTGTCATAGCCGACCACGGCCCGCACCCCCTTTAATAGTCACTGCGACTATTAAAGGGGGTGCGGGCCGGGCGCACAAGCCCCTAGAGGTCGACCTCCTGCATCAGCATCCCGACCTCGGTGTTGGACAACCGGCGCAGCCAGCCCGACTTCTGGTCACCCAGGGTGATGGGTCCGAAGGCGGTGCGCACCAGCTTGTCGACCGGGAACCCGGCCTCGGCGAGCATCCGGCGCACGATGTGCTTGCGGCCCTCGTGCAGGGTCACCTCGACGAGGTAGTTCTTGCCGGTCTGCTCCACGACCCGGAAGTGGTCCGCGCGCGCGTAACCGTCCTCCAGCTGGATGCCGTCCTTGAGCCTCTTGCCCAGGTCGCGCGGGATGGGTCCCACGATGTGCGCGAGGTAGGTCTTCTTCACGCCGTACTTGGGGTGGGTCAGCCGGTGCGCCAGCTCGCCGTGGTTGGTGAGCAGGATGACGCCCTCGGTCTCGGTGTCGAGCCGGCCGACGTGGAAGAGGCGGGTCTCGCGGTTGGTGACGTAGTCACCGAGGCACTGCCGGCCCTCCGGGTCCTCCATGGTCGACACGACACCGGCGGGCTTGTTCAGCGAGAAGAACTGGTACGACTGCGTCGCGACGGTCAGGCCGTCGACCTTGACCTCGTCCTTCTCCGGGTCGACCCGCTTGCCCTGCTCGAGCACGATCTCGCCGTTGACCTCGACCCGAGCCTGCTCGATCAGCTCCTCGCAGGCACGCCGGGAACCGTAGCCGGCGCGGGCGAGCACCTTCTGCAGCCGTTCGCCCTCCTGCTCGGCGCCGGGGAAGGTCTTGGGCAGCTTGATGTCCTTCCTGCCCGCGTACCGCTCCCGGTTGCGCTCCTCGGCCCGCGTCTCGTACTCACGGGACGTGGCCGGGACCGAGCGCCCCCGCTGCAGGGGCTTCCTCGGCCCGCCCTTGGCGCCTCCGCGGGCCGTGGGCCCGCGGCCCGACTTGGGGCCCTCCTGGGTGGCGCCGGGGCCCACGTCGTAGCGCCGCTCCTCCGGGCGCGGCTTCTTCGGACGACCGCCCTGCCGGTCGTCACGGTTGGTGCCGGCACCGCGGTGATTGCCGCGGCCACCGCCGCTCCCGCCGCGGCCGCCGCTGTTGCCACCACGGCTCCCGCCGTTGTTTCCGCTGCTGTTCCTGCCGCTGCTGCTTCGCATCAAAGTTCCGTCTTGTCGTCTGCGTCCTCGGAATCCGGGGCGTCCGGATCGAACGACGGGACCGCTTCCAGCGTCTCGGCCTCGATCGCCTCCGCCTCCGGGAGGAAGGGCGCGAGCTCCGGGAGTTCGTCCAGACCGCGCAGGCCCATCCGCTCCAGGAAGTAGTTCGTCGTCGTGTACAGGATCGCACCTGTTCCGGGTTCCGTGCCCGCCTCCTCGATCAGACCGCGTTGCAGGAGGGTGCGCATCACGCCGTCGCAGTTGACCCCGCGCACCGCGGAGACGCGGCTGCGGCCGACGGGCTGCCGGTAGGCGACGACCGCGAGGGTCTCCAGGGCGGCCTGGGTGAGCCGGGCCTGCTGGCCGTCCAGGACGAAGCGTTCGACGGCGGCGGCGTACTCGGGACGGGTGTAGAAGCGCCAGCCGCCCGCGACGAGGCGCAGCTCGAAGCCGCGGCCCTGGGCGGCGTACTCGTCGGCCAGCTCGCGCAGCGCGTCCGCGACCTGGCGCTTCGGGCGTTCCAGGATCCTCGCCAGGTGCTCCTCGGTCGCGGGTTCGTCCACGACCATGAGCACCGCCTCCAGGGCGGGCCCGAGGTCGAGTTCCGCGACGGCGCGCGGCCCGGCGGGGGTCCCGGTCGTCTCCTCGCTCACGGCTTCCTCTCCTCCTGGACCCGCTCGGGGGGCCGGTCGAACTCGTCGGTGACCGTCGGGGCGGCGTCCCCGTCCCCGCCGGTCCAGCGCACGGTGAGCTCGCCGAGCGCGGTCTCCTGGTCGAGGGCGACGGCCTTCTCCCGGTACAGCTCCAGCAGGGCGAGGAACCGGGCCACGACGGTCAGGGTGTCGTCCGTGTCCTCGACGAGCGCCCGGAAGCTCGCCTCACCGAGTTCCCTGAGCCGGGCGACGACGAGCCCGGCCTGTTCCTGCACGCTGACCAGCGGCGCGTGGATGTGGTCGACGTACACCTGCGGCTCGGGTCTGGGCCGCATCGCCTTGGCGGCGAGCCCGGCGAACCCCTCGGGACCGATGCTGATGACGACCTCGGGCAGCAGCGCGGCGTGGTGCGGTTCGAGTCCGACGGTGCGGGGGTGGCGGCGGTCCTCGTCGTCGAGGCGCCGGCTGAAGATCTCGGCGATCCGTTTGTACGCGCGGTACTGCAGCAGCCGCGCGAACAGCAGGTCCCGGGCCTCGAGCAGGGCGAGGTCGGCCTCGTCCTCCACCTCGGCGGCGGGCAGCAGCCGGGCCGCCTTGAGGTCGAGCAGGGTGGCCGCCACGACGAGGAACTCGGTCGTCTCGTCCAGGTCCCAGTCCGGCCCCATGGCCCGGATGTACGCCATGAACTCGTCGGTCACCCCGGACAGGGCGACCTCGGTGACGTCCAGCTTGTGCTTGGAGATCAACTGGAGCAGCAGGTCGAACGGCCCCTCGAAGTTCGCCAGCCGGACCGTGAACCCCCCGTCGCCGTCCTCGTCCGCGCCGGGCCCCGGGGCGCCGCCCGCGGGCTCCGCCCCGGCCGTGTCCCCACCGGCGCCCGCCGCCGGCCCCGACGCACCCGCGACGGCCTCCACGACCGCCCTCCCCGGCCCGGAGGCCGACGGGACTTCCGCGGGCACCACGTCGCCCGGCACCGGGGCGTCCCGCGCCGCCGCCGGGCCCCGGCCCAGGGCGCGGCGGCGGGACGGGCGGGTGCCGGGGGCGGGTGCGTCGTTCGAGGTCATGGCCTCCGCAGGCTACCGCTACCGTCCCCGCAGACGTCGTACGAGGATGCTCGCGTCCCCGCGGCTCTCCAGGTCGGCGAGGACCACGGCGACCGCCTCCCGGACGATCCGGCCCCGGTCCACCGCCAGTCCGTGCTCGCCGCGCAGCACCAGCCGCGCGTGCTCGAGGTCCATCAGTTCCTCGGCGGACACGTACACGGTGATCTTCTCGTCGTGCCGCTCACGGCCGCTGGGCCGCCGTGACGCCGCTCGTCCCCGCTTGCGCTGGGCCGCGCCGTCCGGTGCCGGCTGGCGCCGTCCGGAGCCCGCCGCCTCGCGGCTGCGGGACTCGCCGGCCCCGGCCGGCTCCGCGCCCGCCGCGACGTGCTCCGCGCCCTCGCCGCCCTGCGCGGGCACCGACTGCGGCGCGTCCTCCCCGGCGGCGGCCGCCGCCGCGTCGCCCTCCCCCGCGGGGGCGGGGACACGGGCGTCGCCGCCCGCGCGTCTGGGGGTCGACGCCTGGAGCGCCATCCCCCCTGTCGTACGGAAGAGTTCGTCGGCCCCCGGCAGACTCACTCGGCGTGACACCGGGCGAGCACCTCCCTGGCGAGCTGGCGGTAGGCGGCGGCACCGACGGAGTTGGACGCGTACGTGGTGATCGGCTCACCGGCGACCGTGGTCTCCGGGAAGCGGACCGTGCGCCCGATGACCGTGTGGTAGACGTGGTCGTCGAACGCCTCGACCACCCGCGCGAGCACCTCACGGCTGTGCACCGTGCGCGAGTCGTACATGGTGGCGAGGATGCCGTCGAGCTCCAGGTCGGGGTTGAGCCGTTCCTGGACCTTCTCGATCGTCTCGGTCAGCAGCGCCACCCCGCGCAGCGCGAAGAACTCGCACTCCAGCGGCACGATCACCTTGTGCGCGGCGGTCAGCGCGTTGACCGTGAGCAGGCCGAGCGAGGGCTGGCAGTCGATCACGACGTAGTCGTAGTCGTCCATCAGCGGCTTCAGCGCCCGCTGCAGCGTCGACTCGCGCGCGACCTCGCTCACCAGCTGGACCTCGGCCGCCGACAGGTCGATGTTGCTGGGCAGCAGGTCCATGTTGGGGACCGCGGTCTTCAGCAGCACCTCGTCGGCCGCCATGCCCCGCTCCATGAGCAGGTTGTAGACGGTGAGGTCGAGTTCCATCGGGTTGACGCCGAGACCGACCGACAGCGCGCCCTGCGGGTCGAAGTCGACGAGCAGCACCCGGCGTCCGTACTCCGCGAGCGCGGCGCCCAGGTTGATGGTCGACGTGGTCTTGCCGACGCCGCCCTTCTGGTTGCACATCGCGATGATCTTCGCGGGACCGTGGTCGGTCAGCGGGCCCGGGATCGGGAAGTACGGCAGCGGGCGTCCGGTCGGGCCGACGCGCTCACGGCGCTGGCGCGCCGCGTCGGGCGCGAGCGTGGCCGCGTACTCGGGATCGGGCTCGTACTCGGCGTCGGGGTCGTAGAAGTGCCCCTCGGGCAGTTCGTCGTAGTCGGCGAAATGGTTGTGGGGCGCGCCACTTCCGTCGCCGGCCATGGCGTTCACGTGATGGCCATCCATGCTCTGGTGTGCTGGGTGAGTCACCCCTGGAGTCCTGTGACTCCGGTGGGCTGCGAAGGTGCGCACAGCGACGGAGCCGACAGCAGCGGATCCCGTGGGCTCCTGGTCCGGCGCAGGCATTCCTGGTTGACCACCCCCGGGAGTGAATGTCGACTCGTTCACAAGTCGTCTTACCTCCTTGGTGACCAGGAAACTTCCAGACAGGTCAGCGTGGCACCATGCCGACGTTTGGCGACTCTATGGCGTGTCGGCCGTCCGCAGCAACACAATCCGCCGGACCCGACTCGATGTGTCGACAATGCAACATCCCTCTGTCAAGGGCGTACGGCCGTCGCACGGCAGGTTCCACAGGTGTGCGAATCGGTGGAAGGATTACGTTCGAGGCGAGTTGTCCGGAATCAGGAAGTGACCATACACACATCAGGCCGGACCTTGTGGGTCAAGGTCCGGCCCGGCGCGCGAGGTTGACGGCGCATGAGGGAGGTCCCCCGGTCGGGCGGAGCCGGGACCGGGGTGCATCTCCTTTGACGGTCGGCCACTTGGCCGGCCCGCCGTCTTGGCGGTTCAGCCGAGCAGCGAGGCGAGCTCGACGTGCTCCAGGCCGTGCGCCTGCGCGACCTCCTTGTACACCACCTTGCCGTCATGCGTGTTGAGGCCCTTGGCGAGCGCGGGGTCGCGGCGCAGCGCCTCCACCCAGCCGCGGTCGGCGAGTTCGACGATGTACGGGAGCGTGGCGTTGGTGAGCGCGTAGGTGGAGGTGTTGGGCACCGCGCCGGGCATGTTGGCGACGCAGTAGAACACCGACTCGTGGACCTTGAAGGTCGGTTCGGCGTGCGTGGTCGGGTGGGAGTCCTCGAAGCAGCCGCCCTGGTCGATCGCGATGTCGACAAGGACACTTCCCGCCTTCATCCGGGAGACCAGCTCGTTGGTGACCAGCTTCGGCGCCTTGGCGCCCGGGACCAGCACCGCGCCGATCACGAGGTCGGCCTCTAGGCAGGCCTTCTCCAGCTCGAAGGCGTTGGAGACGACCGTCTGGATCTTCGTGCCGAAGACCTTGTCGGCCTCCTTGAGCTTGTTGATGTCCTTGTCGAGCAGGGTCACGTGGAAGCCCATGCCGATGGCGATCTGCGCGGCGTTCCAGCCGGAGACGCCGCCGCCGATGACGACGGCCCGGCCGGCCAGCACGCCGGGGACGCCGCCGGGGAGCACACCGCGGCCGCCGTGGGCGCGCATCAGGTGGTAGGCGCCGACCTGGGTGGACAGCCGGCCCGCGACCTCGGACATCGGCGCGAGCAGCGGCAGGGCGCGGTTCGGCAGCTCGACCGTCTCGTAGGCGATCGCGGTGGTGCCGGACTCCAGGAGGGCGTCCGTGCACTCCCTGGACGCGGCCAGGTGCAGGTAGGTGAAGAGGGTCTGGTCCTTGCGCAGGCGGTGGTACTCCTCCGCGACGGGCTCCTTGACCTTCAGCAGGAGGTCGGCGGCGGCCCAGACCTCGTCGGCGGTGTCCAGGATCTGCCCGCCCGCGGCGACGTACTCGCCGTCCGGGATCGAGGAGCCGACGCCGGCGCCGCGCTCGATGACGACCTGGTGGCCGTGGCGCACCAGCTCGTGCACGCCGGCGGGGGTGATGGCCACCCGGAACTCGTTGTTCTTGACTTCGCGGGGGATGCCGACCTTCACGTGGATCACGGTCCTTGGCTCAGAGGGTATGGGGGTATTGCTGCACATACCCGGGCACGCAGGGGCACACCGGGAGAGACCGCAGGAGATGGTGCGGCAGAGCCAGTTTAATGAAGGTGTTCCCGCTGTCTAGCCTTTCATTGCTTCAATCTTCAGCGGATGAGCTACGGATTTCGCAGGCGTTAGCTCCCTGTTCCGACTCGGAGTCCTCCTCCAGGGCCTCCTCTGCCAGCATGCGCTCGGCCGCGCTCCGGTGCAGTGCGGCCGACGCGGGGTCACCGAGGTGCTCGAAGGAGTCGGCGAGCCGCAGGTGCAGCGCGGCCTGCAGCCGGGTGTCCTCGGCCCGGCGGGCCCACTCCACGGCCTCCTGGCAGGTGCGCAGCGACTCGTCGAGCCGGCCCGCGTACTCCTGCACCCGGGCCAGTTCGCTCAGCGCCCGCGCCTGTGCGGCCACGTCACCGTTCCTGCGGTGCCCGGCGACGGCCGCGCGCCAGTTGCGCAGCGCCTCGCCGTAGCGGCCGGCGTAGGTGAGGGCGGCGCCGATACGGCCGTACAGCCGGGCGGCGTCCTCGCGCTCGTCGCGGGCGAGCCGCTCGGTCAGGGCGCGGCCGAACCAGTCGGCGGCCCGGTCGTAGTCCCCGAGCTCCAGGTGGGCGCCGCCGACGGATTCCATCGCACGGCCGGTCGCGTACGGGTCGTTCGCCTCGCGTCCGGCGTCCAGGGCGGCCCGGTAGCGCCCCAGGGCGTCGGCGGTGCGGCCGGTGCGGGCGTCGAGGTCGCCGAGGTTGAGCAGGGCCGCCGCCCGTTCGCGGGGCAGGTTCCGACGCTCGGCGACGTCGAGGACCAGGCCGTGGATGTCGTACAGGTCGCTCGCGGCGGCCCGGGTGCCGAAGTGCGCCACCATGGCCCGCACCAGCTGGGCCATCAGGCGCCGGGCGAGGGTGTCCAGGCCTCCGTCGGCGACCGCGAGCCGCGCGGCGGCCAGCAGGGCGGGACGGCGCACGCGCAGCCAGTCGGCGGCGGCCCGCGGGCCGGAAAAGCGCAGGGCGCGCGGCATCGCGAGGAGCTTCTCGCGCGCCCGGGGGCTGTCGGTCTCGGTGATGGCCCGGCACGACTGGAGCAGCCGTACCGTCCGCTCCAGCATCCGGGCACGGGCCAGCTGCAGCTCGGCGGGCCGCTCGTGGTCCTCGGCGAGGGCGCTGAGCAGGGGGTGCAGACAGCAGGGCACCTCGTACTGCGGCAGCGACGGGTCGTCCACCGGGTGCAGCAGCCCGCGGGCGACGAAGTCGTCCAGGGTGGCGCGGGCGGACTCCACCGAGCAGCCGGCCAGGGCGGCGGCGGTGTGCGGGTCGAGCAGGCCGGCCGGGGCGAGGCTGAGCAGCCGCAGCGTGCGGGCGGCGGGCGCGGGCAGCGAGGCGTGCACGAGCCCCAGGAGCCGGGCGACGACGGTGTCCCCGCCGGGGTCCGTGTGCAGTTGCCCGGCGAGGTCGGCGACCGCGGCCTTGGGCCGGGCGGCGAGCCAGCCGCCGGCCAGGACCAGTGCGGCCGGCCGGCCCTGGCACTGCTCGGCGAGCCGTTCGGCGGCCCGGGGGTCGACCGTGACGCGCACCGACCCGGTGAACCGGGACAGCACCTCCACCGCGGACTTGGTGTCGAGTCCGCCGAGGGTGCAGGGGCGGACGTCGGCGATGCCGGTCAGCGGCCCCGAGGAGACGACGACGGCCAGGCAGTCCGGGTTGTCCGGCAGCAGCGGGTCGACCTGTCCGGCGTCGGCCGCGTCGTCCAGCAGGAGCAGCGTCCGGCGGCCGGTCAGCGCGGTGCGCAGCGCCTCGACGAGCTCGTCCTCGCCCGCCCCGGCCGGGGCGGGCGCCTCCAGCGCGTCGAGCAGCTCCCGCGCGGCGCGCCCGACGGGCACGCGTGTGCCGTCGGGTTCGCCCAGCCGGGCGCGCAGCACGCCGTCGGGGTAGCGGTCGGCGACCTGGCGCACGAGTTCCCCGGCGAGGGCGGTCCGGCCGGAGCCCGGCCGGCCGGCGATGAGCAGCACACGGGCGCGCGGCGCCTTGCGGCCGGAGAGGGTGTCCAGTCCCGCCCGTTCGATGTCGGCGCGCAGCTCCTTCAACTCCCTGGTACGGCCCAGGAATCGACCCTCGTCGGCGACGTCCCGAAGGAGCCGCGCACCATCTGGGTCCACCGCCTGATCCGCCACGGGCCTCACTCCCGTCCCACCGCGCGCGCAAGCCCGCCGGGGCTCCGGATCGGGCGTTTTCCAGAGCCTAGTTCACGCTCTGCGACGTCCCCGGTGGAGCGTGGCGGATCCGTCCCCCAATCGGATCAGCCGATGGTCATATCGTCATGCGTACGGGACGGGATCAGGCGTCGAACGGACGCGCCGGCCACGGCGCCTGCGCCGGACGCAGTGCGTCGAGGCCGTCACCGGCCCGCGCGGCGACCAGCGAGAGGACGCCCACCACCAGGCAGTTGTTGTGCAGCTCGCCGGCCAGCACACCGCGCACCAGCTCCTCGGCCGGGACCCGGGCCAGCTCCATGTCGGCCTCCTCGTCCTCGACTTCGAAACGCTCCCCCTCGGCCTCGGTCAGCCCCCGCGCCAGGAAGATCCGTACCGCCTCGTCACAGCCGCCGGGCGTGGTGTAGACGTCGGTCAGCACCCGCCAGTCCTCCGCCTTGACGTGCGCCTCCTCGTACAGCTCGCGCTGGGCGGCGCGCAGCGGGTTCTCCCCGGGGACGTCGAGCAGGCCGGCCGGGATCTCCCACAGCCTGTGGCGCACGGGGTGGCGGTACTGGCGCAGCACCAGCACCCGGTCGGCGTCGTCGAGGGCGAGGACGGCCACGGATCCGGGGTGGACCTGGTAGTCGCGGTGGACCACGGTGCCGTCGGGCATGACCACGTCGTCGGTGCGGACGGAGGTCTTGTTGCCCGTGAACGGGGTCGCGGTCCCGCGGACCTCCCACTCCTCCGGGGTGTCCTTGATCGTCATGACTGTCCTTCCCGACGTACGGCGGCCGTGCGCGTGCCGTAGGTGAACATGTGCGAAAAGCGGCCGGGGCGCGCACCTGTGAGGTTCCGCGCCCCGGCCACCGTACAACCGGGTGTGCTACTTCGAGATCTTCCGCTCGACCGAGGCCTTCACCAGACCCGCGAAGAGCGGGTGCGGACGGGTCGGACGCGAGCGCAGCTCCGGGTGCGCCTGGGTCGCGACCAGGTACGGGTGGACCTCGCGCGGGTACTCGACGTACTCGACGAGCTTGCCGTCCGGGGAGGTGCCGGAGAAGACGATGCCCGCCTTCTTCTCCAGCTCCGCGCGGTAGGCGTTGTTCACCTCGTAGCGGTGCCGGTGCCGCTCCTCCACGTACTCCTTGCCGTCGTACACCTCGCGCACGATGGAGCCCTCGGCCAGCTTGGCCGGGTACATGCCGAGCCGCATGGTGCCGCCCATGTCGCCCTCACCGGCGACGATGTCGAGCTGCTCGGCCATGGTGGAGATCACCGGGTGGGCGGTGCCCGGGTCGAACTCGGTGGAGTTGGCGTCGGAGATGTCCGCGAGGTTGCGCGCGGCCTCGATCACGATGCACTGCAGACCGAGGCAGAGGCCCAGCAGCGGGATCCGGTTCTCGCGGGCGTACCTGATCGCGCCGACCTTGCCGAGCACGCCGCGGTCGCCGAAGCCGCCCGGGATGCAGATGCCGTCGACGTCACCGAGCTGCGCCTGGGCGCCGGCCGGGGTCTTGCAGTCGTCGGAGGTGACCCACTTGATCTTGACGCGGGCCTTGTTGGCGAAGCCGCCGGCGCGCAGCGCCTCGGTGACCGAGAGGTAGGCGTCGGGCAGGTCGATGTACTTGCCGACCAGGGCCAGGGTGATCTCGTGGTCGGGGTTGTGGACCCGGTCGAGCAGGTCGTCCCAGGTCGTCCAGTCCACGTCCCGGAAGGGCAGGTCCAGCTTGCGCACGACGTAGGCGTCCAGGCCCTCGGAGTGCACCACCTTCGGGATGTCGTAGATCGAGCGGGCGTCGGGGCAGGCCACGACGGCGGCCTCGTCGACGTCGCACATCAGCGAGATCTTCCGCTTGATGGCGGTCGGCACCTCGCGGTCGCAGCGCAGCACGATCGCGTCCGGCTGGATGCCGATGTTGCGCAGCGCGGCGACCGAGTGCTGGGTCGGCTTCGTCTTCAGCTCGCCCGAGGGGCCGATGTACGGCAGCAGCGAGATGTGCACCACGAACACGTTGTCCCGGCCGACCTCGTGCCGCACCTGGCGGACGGTCTCCAGGAACGGCAGCGACTCGATGTCGCCGACCGTGCCGCCGACCTCCGTGATCACCACGTCGACCTCGTCGGTCGCCATGCGGCGGATGCGGTGCTTGATCTCGTTGGTGATGTGCGGGATGACCTGCACGGTGTCGCCCAGGTACTCGCCGCGTCGCTCCTTGGCGATCACCGTCGAGTACACCTGGCCGGTGGTGACGTTGGCGGAGCCGTCGAGGTCACGGTCGAGGAAGCGCTCGTAGTGGCCGATGTCCAGGTCGGTCTCGGCGCCGTCGTTGGTGACGAACACCTCACCGTGCTGGAAGGGGTTCATCGTGCCGGGGTCGACGTTGAGGTACGGGTCGAGCTTCTGCATCACGACGCGCAGGCCCCGGGCCTTGAGCAGCATGCCCAGGCTGGAGGCGGTGAGCCCCTTGCCGAGCGAGGAGGCGACACCCCCGGTGACGAAGATGTGCTTGGTCGTCGAAGCGGTGCTGTTTCGAAAAACAGTGGGCGGCATGGCCAAGAGGGGGCTCCCGTGGTCGCGGCTTGTGGGTGCGGTTCCGGGGCTGTCTGGCCCACCGGTCCACGGGCTACCAGCGTAACAGCGCCGCGGGGCGATGGCTCCCGGCCACGCTCCGCGCACGCGCCGTCACGGAAGGGCACCGCACACGGGACGTCCACCCCCCGCTCACTCGTTCGGCGGAGCCGGGTTGCCCGGAGCGGCACGCGGATCATCTACGTGCGTCGTATCCTGCTCGGACACTTGCTGCCGAGCCCGGCCGGCCGAACGGCACCACCCCAGCCCGTGACTTCCGGAACAACGTGAGCTCGTCAGTTCGTTGAGCAGAGATTGGCGCTTTTGCCTTCACGGCCGAGCGACTGCTTTGCTTCACAGCTCAACGACGTATTCAAAAACCCCCTTGACCGCACTAGCGACAGCCCCCTTGAGGGGTGACGTGGCCGTTCGACTGGAGTTGCACGTGGCCGGGCGCATCGAAGACTACGCACTCATCGGAGACATGCAGACCGCCGCGCTGGTCTGCCGGGACGGCACGGTGGACTGGCTGTGCCTGCCCCGCTTCGACTCCCACGCCATCTTCGCCGGCCTGCTGGGCACCGAGGAGCACGGCTTCTGGCGACTGGGTCCCGTACCCGCCGACGACGCCGAGCCGCCCGCGGCGACCCGGCGCGGCTACCGGGGCGACTCGCTGATCCTGGAGTCGGAGTGGGACACCCCGCGCGGCACGGTCCGGGTGACGGACTTCATGCCCCCGCGCGACGGCGCCCCGCAGCTGATCCGGATCGTGGAGGGCGTCTCCGGCCGGGTGCCCATGCGCTCCGCGCTGCGGATGCGCTTCTCCTACGGCAGGGTGGTCCCGTGGGTGCACCGGCACGAGGGGCGCACGGTCGCCGTCGCGGGCCCGGACTCCGTGTGGTTCGACACCCCCGCCGAGACCTACGGCGAGTCGCTGACCACCTACGCGGACTTCACCGTCGCGCCGGGCGAGCGGATCGCGTTCACCGTCTCCTGGGAGCCCTCGCACAAGCAGCCGCCGCCGCTGCCGGAGCCGGAGCAGTCGCTGGAGGCGACCGAGGAGTTCTGGCGCGAGTGGGTGGAGCACTGTACGTACCACGGCCCCTACCGCGAGGCCGTGATCCGCTCCCTGATCACGCTCAAGGCCCTGACGTACGCCCCGACCGGCGGCATCGTGGCCGCGCCCACCACCTCCCTGCCGGAGGACATCGGCGGCGTCCGCAACTGGGACTACCGCTACACCTGGCTGCGGGACGCCGCGATCACCCTGTCGTCGCTGCTGCGCACCGGCTACCGCGAGGAGGCCCGCGCCTGGCGCGAGTGGCTGCTGCGCGCGGTGGCGGGCGACCCGGAGAACCTGCAGATCATGTACGGCATCGCCGGTGAGCGCGAGCTGGGCGAGGCCGAGCTGGACTGGCTGCCCGGCTACGAGAACTCCGCCCCGGTCCGGGTGGGCAACGGCGCGGCGCACCAGCTCCAGCTGGACGTGTACGGGGAGGTCACCGAGGCCCTGCACCTGGCCCACATGACCGGTCTGGCCCGCAACGACTACGCCTCGCTGCTCCAGCTGAAGCTGATCCGCTACCTGGAGAAGCACTGGCAGGAGCCGGACGAGGGGATCTGGGAGGTGCGCGGCCCGCGCCGCCACTTCGTGCACTCCAAGGTGATGGCCTGGGTCGCCGTCGACCGCACCATCAAGCTGATCGAGTCCGGCGACGCCGACGGCCCGGTGGAGCGGTGGAAGCGGCTGCGCGACGACATCCACCGGGACGTGTGCGAGAAGGGCTACGACAAGGAACGCAACACCTTCACGCAGTCCTACGGCTCCAAGGAGCTGGACGCCTCCCTGCTGCTGATCCCGCAGGTGGGTTTCCTGCCGCCGGACGACAAGCGGGTGATCGGCACCGTCGAGGCGATCCAGCGCGAGCTGTCCACCTCCGACGGGTTCATCCTGCGCTATCCGACGGAGGGCAAGGACGAGGGCGTCGACGGCCTGCCGGGCGACGAGGGCGCGTTCCTCGCCTGCTCGTTCTGGATGGCGGACGACCTGGCGATGATCGGCCGGGTGGACGAGGCGCGGAAGCTCTTCGAGAAGCTGCTCTCCCTGCGCAACGACCTGGGCCTGCTGGCGGAGGAGTGGGACCCGCTCCTGAAGCGCCAGGTCGGCAACTTCCCCCAGGCCTTCAGCCACGTCCCGCTCATCGACACGGCCCTGCGCCTGACGGCCTCGGGGGCGTACGGGGGCTGAAGGGCGCCCCCTAGGGCCTGCCCGGCGCGAGCGCCGTCAGGGTGCGCTCGCCGCCGGGGTCGCCCGCCGTGGCCGGGACCAGGGCGATCTCGTCCAGTCCGGCCGCCGCGTAGGCCTCCGTGCGGGTCCGTACGGCGTCGGGGGCGCCGACCAGGCCGACCGTGGCCGCGGCCTCGGCCGGCAGGGCCCGCAGCAGCGTGTCGGCGTCGGCCCCCGTACGGGCCAGGTCGACCGCCTCGCCGAAGCCCGCCGCCGCGAACATCTCGCGGTAGCCGGGCACCGTGAGGTAGCCGACGACGCTGCGCAGGACCTGGGTGAGCGAGGCGGGGTCGGGGTCGACGGCGGCCGGCACCCAGGCGGCCAGTCTCGGCGGGGTGCGGCCGGCCCGCTCGGCCGCCTCGTGCAGCTTGGCGCGCAGGACGCGGACCTGTTCCGGGGAGACGACGTCGAGGAGCATCCGGTCGGCGTGCGCGGCGGCCGTGGCGATCGCCCGGTCCCCGAAGGCCGCCACCGTGAGCGGACCGCCGGGCGGCCGCTGCCGGCGCCGGAATCCGCTGCCGGGCACGACCGGCTCGCCGGGCTCCCCGTGCAGCAGCACCCGCAGGGCGGCGGCCGTCTCCTCCAGTACGGCGGCGGGACGGGCCCGGGGCCGGCCGTGCACGCCCTCGACGACCCGCTTGCTGGACGTTCCCAGCGCCACGCCCACCGGACGCCCGGTGACCGCGGCCGTCGAGGCGGCTCCCCGGGCGAGGCCGTAGGCGTCGCGGACCGACACCGCCACCGGCCCGGCGGTCAGGGCGATCTTTCCGGTGGCCCGCCCGACAGCCGTGGCCAGCACGAACGCGTCCCAGGTCGGCCCCTCGCCGAGCCACACCTCGCCGTATCCGAGCCGGTCGGCCACCGTCGCCACCCGCAGCGGCTCCTCGAGGGGGCTGTCGTCCTCCCGTGCCGCGGCGACCACGCTGATGTCCATGGCCGCGCGCCTACCCGTCCGCCGCCGCGTCAACCCGGCCCGAGGAGGTGCCGACGACACCCGCGCAGGTAGCGTCCGGGTATGGACAGCGGAGACGACACCCGGGGCGCCGGGATCACCGTGCGGCGGGCGCTGGAGCTGCCCGGGCTGCGCGGCGGGCTGCCCGAGGTCGTGGCGGGCGCCGACCGGCTGGGGCGCACGGTGCGCTGGGTGCACGCCGGTGAGGTGCCCCACATCGCCTCGCTGCTCAGGGGCGGCGAGCTGCTGCTGACCACCGGGTACGGGTTCGGCACCCGCCCGGCCGACCAGCGGGCGTTCGTGCGCACGCTGGCCGAGCGGGGCATCGCGGCCCTCGTCGTCGAGCTCGGCCCGCGCTTCTCGCGGCTGCCCGCCGCCCTCGTCGACTCGGCCCGGTCGGCGGGGCTGCCGCTGGTCCAGCTGCACCGCGAGGTGCCGTTCGTGGCGGTCACCGAGGAGATCCACACCGAGATCGTCAACGGGCACTACGCGCTGCTGCAGCGCGCGGAGGAGGTGCACCGCCGGTGCACCGAGGCGCTGCTGGGCGGCGGCGGGGTCCCCCGGGTGCTGGAGATCCTCGCCGGGTTCAGCGGCAACCCGGCCTTCCTGGAGACGGCCGACGGCCGGCTGCTGTACGCGGCCGGCGAGGGACCCGAGGGCGCGGATCCGCTCCAGGTGTGGGAGGGGCTGCGCGACCGGCACCGGGACGACCCGCCGGCCGGTTCGACGCTCGTGGACGTGCCCGGCGGCGGCCCCGGCAGCGGTGGCGCACGGGCGCGGCTGGTGCTGCTCCCGGTGCGGAGCGCGCCCGAGCCGGTGCACCGGATGGCGGCCGAGCGGGCGGCGGGCCTGCTCGCCGTGGTGCTGATGCAGGCGCGGCAGGAGGAGGAGCTGACGGCGCGGGGGCGGGGCGACTTCCTCACCGACCTCGCCGAGGGCCGCGTCGGCGCGGCGGACGCGCCGTCGCAGGCGCGGGTGCTGGGCTTCAGGCCCGGGTCCGGCCCGCTGCTGCCGGTGGTGATGCGGCTCGGTGACGCGCTGTCCCCGCAGGCGGGCGGCTGGGCGGTGCTGGTCCGCGCGGTGGGCGAGGAGCTGGCCTCGCTCGGGGTGCCCGTCCTGCTGGGCGTGCGCCCCGTGGAGGGGCGGGTGCCGCTGCTGCTGGGGCTCCGCGCGGAGGACGAACGGCCGGCGGTCGCGGACCGGGTGGCGGCGGCGCTGCGGGCGGGCGCGGAGCGTGCGGGGATGCTGCGGCCGGGGGCCCGGCCGCCCGTCGTGGTGGTCGGGCCGGCCGGCGGCTGGACGGCGGCGCCGACGGGCCTGCGGCACGCGGCGGAGACCGCGACGGCGGCGCAGGGGCTGCCGGACCGCCCCTGGTACGACGCCCGCCGACTGGACATCGACCTGCTGCTGTGGCGGCTGCGCGACCATCCGGACCTGGCGGACTTCGTGGCCCGCGCGATCGGTCCGGTGCTGGACCACGACCGCCGTTCCAGACCGGCCCTGCTGCCCACCCTGGAGACCTATCTGGCGCACGCCGGACGCAAGGCGGAGACGGCGCGGGAACTGCACCTGAACCGGCAGACGCTCTACAACCGGCTCGCCCGCATCGGGGAGTTGCTGGCCGCGGACCTCGACGACCCGCACACCGTCCTGGTCCTGAGCCTGGCCCTGCGGGCCCGACGGCACGTGCCGTGACCGCGGCGACCGGTGTCAGACCAGGGGCCGGGGACGGGTCAACTCGTCGTAGACGCTGAGCACCTGGGCGACCGTCTCGTCCTCGGTCGGCCAGGTGGCGGCCTGCCGCACGCCCCGCGCCCTGAGCAGTTCCCGGCGCCCGGGGTCCTCCAGCAGCCGTACCACGGCGTCGGCGAGCGCCCGCGCGTTGCCGTACGGGACGAGTTCGGCGGCGTCGCCGACGAGTTCGGGGATGCCGCCGACGTCGGTCGCGACGAGCGGCACGCGCGCGCGGAGGGCCTCCTGGGCGAGCGGGGAGCGCGCCTCCCACCGGCTCGGCAGCAGCGCGACGTCGGCGGCGGCCAGCAGGTCGGTGATGTCGTCGCGCCGGCCGAGGAGCCGGACCGGCAGGTCCTCGTCCCCGATCCGGCGCCGGAGTGCGCCGCGCAGCGGCCCCTCCCCGGCGAGCACCACCAGCGGCACGGGGTCGAGGCGCCGCCACGCGTGCGCGGCGTCCAGCAGCACGTCGTAGCCCCGGTGCCGTTCCAGGGAGCCGACGGCGATGAGCAACGGGCGCCCGGTGGCGCCCAGTTCGGCCCGGATCTTGGGCCGTAGCCGGTCGGGGCCGTCCGGCCGCGGGAGGACGCGGGGGCCGGGGAGGGGCACGGCGGCCAGCCGCGCGTCCCGCGCGCCCGCGCGGCGCGCCCGGTCGACGAGGACGGAGGTCGTTCCGAGCACCACGGTGGCCGCCCTGACGACCCGCCGCTCCAGCACGCGCAGGAAGTGGGCGCGCGGGCCGTCGGCGTGCGTCCGGTCGTGCCAGGTGACGACGAGCGGGGTACGCCGTCCGCTCAGGGCGAGGACGGTGCGGAAGGAGGCGTGCAGCCCGTGCGCGTGGACCAGGTCGGCGCCGGTGCAGGCGGCCCGCAGCGCGGCCACCGATCCCGGGTCGCTGCTGCGCGGCACGTGCACGTGCTCGGCGCCGACGCCGGTGAAGTCGTAGGCGCGGTCCGCCTCGGCGGGGGCGCACACCGTGACCCGCACGCCCCTCGCGACGAGCCCCGCGGCCAGCGAGCGCACGTGGGCGCTGCCGGCGGCGTTGCCGCCGCCCAGCACCTGCACGGTGCGCAGCGGCGCGTGGCTGCTCACGGGGGTCACGTGGCCGGGCTCCTGGTTCGGTTCGTGCGGACCCGAAGAACGTACCGAAGGATCGGGCGGACTCCTCCACGTACTCCGTCAAGGATGCCAGGCCGCACGGCCGTTCCGGGAGCGCCGGGGGGCGGCCCGGACCCGCACCGCACCGCCTGTCACCCACACGAGTGACAGAACCTCATCCTCCGCCCGCCGCGGCTACAGGTCCGCCCGTGCCGTGGCCAGCAGTTCCTCCGCGTGCGCCCGGGCCGTCTCGGAGTCCTCCTGGCCCGCGAGCATGCGGGAGAGTTCGCGGATGCGGTCCTCGCCCTCGAGCACCTTCACGCCGGAGCGGGTGACCGAGCCGTCGTTGGTCTTCTCCACCAGCAGCTGCCGGTCGGCGAAGGCGGCCACCTGGGGCAGGTGCGTGACGACCACGACCTGCGCCGTCTTCGCCAGCTTCGCGAGCCGCCGGCCGATCTCGACCGCCGCCTTGCCGCCGACACCGGCGTCGACCTCGTCGAAGAGGTACGTGGGCACGGGGTCCGTGCCCGCGAACACCACCTCCACGGCCAGCATCACGCGCGACAGCTCACCGCCCGACGCGCCCTTGGCGATGGGCCGGGGCGGCGCACCGGGGTGCGGGGCGAGCAGCAGCTCGACCTCGTCCACGCCCGACGGCCCGTAGGCCACCGTGCGCCCGCCCACCTCGACGCCCTCCGGGTCCTCGGTCTGCCGGATGTCGAACGACACGCGCGCGTGCGGCATGGCGAGCGAGGCCAGCTCGGCGGTGACCGCCGACGCGAACCGCTCCGCCGCCTCCGTCCGCGCGTCCGTCAGCTCCTGGGCCAGGGCGCCCAGTTCCACACGGAGCGCGTCGCGTTCGGCGGTGAGCTCCCCGATCCGCTCGTCGTCGCCGTCCAGTTCGGTCAGCCGCGCGGCGCCCTGCTCGGCCCACTCCAGCACCGACGCGATGTCCTCGCCGTACTTCCGGGTCAGTGCGGTGAGCGCGGCCCGCCGCTCCTCGACCGCCGCCAGCCGCAGCGGATCGGCGTCCAGGTCGTCGGCGTACCCCGCCAGCTCCCCGGCCACGTCGCGCAGCAGGATGCCGACCTCCCCGATCCGGTCGGTCAGCGCGGCCAGTGCCGGATCGTGCGCCCGTACGGCCTCCAGGGCCCGCTGGGCGCCCGCGACGAGCGTCCCGGCGTCGACGCCCTCGGGGTCCTCCGGATCGCCCGCGAGCGCGGCGTGCGCGAGCGCCGCGGCGGACGCCAGCGCCTCGGCGTGCCCGAGCCGCTCGGCCTCCTCCGCCAGCTCCACGTCCTCACCCGCGCGGGGCTCGACGGCGGCGATCTCCTCGAGCCCGAAGCGCAGCATGTCGGCCTCCTGGGCCCGCTCGCGCGCACGCGTGGTGATCTGCTCCAGCTCGGTGGTGACGGTCCGCAGCCGCTTGTACGCCTCGGCGTACTTGCCGAGCGGCACGGCGACCGCGTACCCGGCGTACCGGTCGAGCGCCTGCCGCTGCCGGGACAGCTTCAGCAGTCCCTGCTGGTCGGTCTGCCCGTGCACGGCCACCAGGTCGTCGGCGAGCTCGGCGAGCAGTCCCACCGGCACGCTCCGCCCGCCGAGGTGCGCCCGTGACCGTCCCTCGGCGGAAACCGTCCGGCTGACCAGCAGCGTCCCGTCGTCGAGCTCGGCCCCGGCCTCCTCGGCCCGCACGACGGCCGCGGAGCCGCCGGGCACGGCGATCCGTCCCTCCACCACCGCGTTCCGCGCGCCGATCCGCACCAGGGCCGCATCCGCCCGTCCACCGAGCAGCAGGCCCAGGCTGGTGACCACCATGGTCTTGCCCGCACCCGTCTCACCGGTGACGGCGGTGAAGCCCGGCGACAGTTCGACGACAGCGTCGTCGATGACCCCGAGCGACCGTATCCGCATCTCCTCCAACACGAACTAGACCTTACGAGGTCGAGGCCCGGGAGTGCGACCGGCCCGCCCGTGTCACCCACAGGAGTGGACGCCCCCAGGGGCGCGGGCCGTGTCGAGATGCGGCTCCGCCGCGTGGGCGCGACAAGCCACGAACCACCCGCAGCCGCCCACGCTCCGGAACCACCCCGTCGAGACGGCTAATGCGGCGCACCCCGCCACCCGGAGACGGGCAGGGCGAACTTCGCCACCAGCCGATCGGTGAAGGAGGCGTGGTGCAGCCGGGCCAGTCGCACCGGCACCGCCCCCCGCCGCACCTCCACCCGCGCACCGGCCGGCAACTCCACCGTCCGCCGCCCGTCGCACCACAGCACCCCCGGGGGGATGTGCGGCAGCACCTCCACCGCCAGCACCGAGTCCGGCGAGGTCACCAGCGGCTTGGCGAACAGCGCGTGCGCCGAGATCGGCACCATCAGCAGCGCCTCGACCTCCGGCCACACCACGGGCCCGCCGGCGGAGAACGCGTACGCCGTCGAACCCGTCGGCGTGGCGCACACGATCCCGTCGCAGCCGAACCCGGTGACCGGCCGTCCGTCGATCTCCAGGACGACCTCCAGCATCCGCTCGGCGGACACCTTCTGCACGGCCGCCTCGTTCAGCGCCCAGTCCGTGTGCACGATGTCGCCGTTGCGGTGCACCACGACGTCGACGGTCATCCGCTCCTCGACCTCGTAGGCCCGGTTCACCACCCGGTCGACGACCTTGTCCAGGTCGTCCCGCTCGGCCTCGGCGAGGAACCCGACGCGCCCGAGGTTGACGCCCAGCATGGGGACCCCGGAGGCGCGGGCGAACTCGGCGCCGCGCAGCAGCGTGCCGTCACCGCCCAGCACGATCAGCAGCTCGCAGTCGTCCAGGCACTGCGGGGTGGCCTCCTTGACGGTCTGCACGTCGTCCGGCAGCGGCAGGTCGCGGGCCTCCTCCTCCAGGACCCGCACCCCCAGACCGGAGCGCAGCAGCCCCTTGACCACGAGTTCGGCGCTGCGGATGGCCGCGGGCCGCCCGGTGTGGGCCAGCAGGAAAACAGTACGAGCTCGGTTCTGTGTCAACGCGGCCCCTCCGCCACAGCACGGTCAACGTCGGCCGGGTCCAGTTCCGGAGCCCCGGCCCTCAGCCACAGGAAGTATTCGACGTTCCCGGAGGGTCCGGGCAGCGGGCTCGCCGTCACGCCCTTCGCTCCGAGTCCCAGCTCCCAGGCCCTGGCGGCGACCCCGCGCACGGCCTCGGCACGCAGCTGCGGGCTGCGGACGACCCCGCCGCTGCCCAGCCGCTCCTTGCCCACCTCGAACTGCGGTTTCACCATCATCACCAGGTCTGCGTCCGGCTTCACGCACCGCTTCAGGGCGGGCAGCACCAGTCCGAGCGGGATGAAGGACAGATCCCCCACGACAAGATCCACAGGCTCCCCGTCGATGACCTCGAGCGTCAACTCCCGCACGTTCGTACGGTCCTTGACGGTGACGCGTTCATCCTTCTGCAGGGTCCAGGCGAGTTGTCCGTATCCGACGTCCACGGCGACCACGTGCGCGGCCCCGGCCCGCAGCAGGACGTCGGTGAAGCCGCCGGTGGAGGCGCCGGCGTCGAGCGCCCGGCGTCCCTCGACGACCAGCCCCCGCGGCACGAAGGCGTCGAGGGCGCCGGCCAGCTTGTGGCCGCCGCGCGAGACGTAGTCCGGGTCGCCGGCGTCCTCGGCGACGACGATCGCGGCCGCGGTCTCCACCTGTGTGGCGGGCTTGGTCGCGACCGCCTTGCCGACACTGACCCGCCCGGCGGCGATCAGCTGGCTGGCGTGCTCGCGCGAGCGCGCGAGCTTGCGGCGGACCAGCTCCGCGTCGAGACGGCGGCGTGCGACTCCTGCCACGTTCGGTTCAGCTCCTGTGTTCGTGTGCCGATGGGGGCCCCGGAGATCCCGGGCGGGCGTCGAGCGCGGTGAGCGCGTCGCGCAGCCCCCGGTGTACATCCTCGTACACCTCGGCGTGGCCGTCCGTGGCGAGGTGGTCGGCGTGGGCCAGCCGCTCCAGGCGGGCGTCCACCTCGGGGTGCCCGGTGGGGGTGCGCGGCACGTTCAGGGGCGCGGGGGCGGCGGGGCCGTCGTCGGGCGGCGGCTGCACGGTGTCCGGGTCCGTGCCCTCCGCCTCCGGCACTGCGTCGTTCATGCCCCGACGCTACCGCGAACGCCCGGTGTACCGTCGTCCACGATGGCCACGATCGAGGAGTGCCGTGCCGCACTCGACAAGCTTTCGGACAGCCTGCACAGCGCCGGGGGCGAGGTCCGCGCGGCCGCGGCGGCGGACCGCTCGGTCAGCTGCCACGTCACGGACCTGGACGTGACCTTCGCCGGCCGGCTCACCGACGGCCGGATCGAGGTGCGCGACGCGTCTCCCGGCCCGCCGCGCGAGAAGGCGCAGATACGGCTCGCGATGACGGGCGACGACCTGCTGGCCCTGGTCGGCGGCGAGCTGCACTTCGCCAGGGCCTGGGGTTCGGGACGGGTGCGCCTCGAGGCGGGTGTGCGGGACCTGTTCCGCCTCAGGAGGCTTCTGTAGCCCCCACCTTCTCCCCGGGGTCCTCCGCCCGTGCCCTGCGGGCCGCCGGCACCACCAGCGGGGTGCCCGTCTCGGGGTCGTCGATGATCTGGCAGCGCAGCCCGAAGACCTCCTCGACCAGATCGGCGGTGACGATGTCCTTCGGGGCGCCCTGGGCGATGACCCTGCCCCCGCGCAGGGCGATGAGGTGGGTGGCGTACCGGGCCGCGTGGTTGAGGTCGTGCAGGACGGCGACGAGGGTGCGCCCCTGCTCCTCGTGGAGGTCCGCGCACAGGTCCAGGACGTCGATCTGGTGCTGGATGTCCAGGAAGGTGGTCGGCTCGTCGAGCAGCAGCAGCGGGGTCTGCTGGGCCAGCGCCATGGCGATCCACACGCGCTGCCGCTGACCGCCGGAGAGCTCGTCGACGTGGCGTTCGGCCAGCTCGGCGACGCGGGTGCGGGCCATCGACTCCTGGACGACGCGTTCGTCCTCGGCGGACCACTGCCGCAGCAGGCCCTGGTGCGGGTAGCGGCCGCGGCCCACCAGGTCGCCGACGGTGATGCCGTCGGGCGCGATCGACGACTGGGGCAGCAGGCCGAGGGTGCGGGCGACCTTCTTGGCCGGCATCGACTGGATGACCTGCCCGTCGAGCAGGACCCGCCCCTCGCTCGGCTTGAGCATCCGCGACAGTGCCCGCAGCAGCGTCGACTTGCCGCACGCGTTGGGGCCGACGATCACGGTGAAGGAGTTGTCCGGTATCTCCACCGACAGCTGTTCGGCGATGACCCGCTGGTCGTAGGCCAGGGTGACGTTCTCGGCGGACAGTCGGTTCACGGTGCTCCTTCGGTGGTTCGTCCCGCTGCCGGCGGTGCCGCCGGCGCTCATATCCGGCCCGCCCTGCGCTCGGTGACCAGCAGCCACAGCAGGTAGACACCGCCGAGCACACCGGTGACCACGCCCACGGGCAGCTGCTCGGCGCCGAACGCCCGCTGCGACACCCAGTCGGCGGTGACCAGCAGGGCGGCGCCCATGCACAGCGACGCGGCCAGGTTCGGTCCCGGCGAACGGGTCAGCCGCCGGGCGAGCTGCGGCGCGGTGAGCGCGACGAAGCTGACCGGTCCGGCGGCGGCCGTCGCCGACGCGGTGAGCAGGACGGCCGACAGCATCAGCAGCAGCCGTACGCGCTCCACGCGCACGCCGAGGGCGTACGACACGTCGTCGCCCATCTCCATCATCCGCAGGCCGCGCGAGTTGACCAGGACCAGTGGGACGAGGACGGCGCACAGGGCGAGCAGCGGCCAGACCTGGTCCCAGTCACGGCCGTCGAGGGATCCGGTCATCCACACCACCGCGCGGGCCGCGTCGACGATGTCGGACCTGGTGAGCAGATAGCCGTTGACCGCCGTGACGATCGCCGAGACACCGATGCCCACCAGGACCAGGCGGTAGCCGTGCACACCCCGCTTCCAGGCGAGCGCGTAGATGGCGAACCCGGTCACCAGTCCGCCGGCGAGCGCGCCGAGGGCGACCTGGTTGGCGCTCCCGGAGAACAGCACGATCACCGTGAGGGCGCCGGCCGTCGCCCCCTGTCCGAGACCGAGCACGTCCGGGCTGCCCAGCGGGTTGCGGGAGATGGACTGGAACAGCGCTCCGCCGAGCCCGAGGGAGGCGCCGACCAGCAGCCCGACCAGGACCCTGGGCAGCCTCAGTTCGGTGACGATGAACTCCTGGCCGGGGTCGCCCTCCCCGAGGAGGGTCCGCAGGACGTCGCCGGCGGGGATCGGGAAGTCCCCGGTGCCGATCAGCACCACGCTCGCGGTGAGCGCCGCGAGCAGGAGCAGGACGGTGACGGTGAGGGCGCGCACGTCCAGCCGGACCGAGAGGCCGCCGGGGGTCCGCACCGCGCGGTTGCTCTTCACAGCTGGGCCGTCCTCCGCCGTCGCACGAGAAAGATGAAGACCGGGCCGCCGAGGATCGCGGTGACGATGCCGACCTGGAGCTCGGCGGGCCGGGCCACGATCCGTCCGAGGACGTCGGCGCCGAGCAGCAGCACGGGCGACAGGACCGCCGCGTACGGCAGGATCCAGCGCAGGTCGGGCCCGGTGAAGGAGCGCACGGCGTGCGGCACCATCAGGCCGACGAAGACGATCGGCCCGCAGGCGGCGGTCGCGGCCCCGCACAGCACGGTCGCGGCGAGCATGGCCAGCGCCCGGGTGCGGTTGAGGCGGGCGCCGAGCGCCGTGGCGGTGTCGTCGCCCATGGCCATGGCGTTGAGCGGCCGGGCGAGCGCCAGCGCCAGCAGGGAGCCGGCCAGCAGGAACGGCAGCACCTGGGTGACGGTCGAGTCGGTTCCCGAAGCCAGCGAGCCCACCGTCCAGAAGCGCATCCGGCCGAGGGCGGCGTCGTCGAGGATCATGACGGCCTGGAGGTAGCCGTAGAGCGCCGCGCTGATGGCCGTACCGGCGAGCACCAGCCGCACCGGCGTCGCGCCCCGGCTGCCGCCGAGGAACCACACCAGCGCGCCGACGGCCGCCGCGCCGAAGAAGGCGAACCACACGTAGCCGGACAGCGAGGTGACGCCGAGGAAGGTGATGGCGGTGACGACGGCGGCGGACGCGCCCGCGTTGAGGCCGAGCAGTCCGGGATCGGCCAGCGGGTTGCGGGTGAGCGCCTGCAGGACCGATCCCGCCAGGCCGAGCGCGGCGCCCACGAGCACTCCGAGGACGGTGCGTGACAGCCGGTCGGCCACGACGACGTCGCCGTAGGTGCCCGAGTCCTCGAACAGGCCGTGCCAGACCTGCTCCAGGGAGAGCTCCTTCGCGCCGATCGCGATGCTCGCCAGTGCCACGAGCACCAGGACCACGACGGAGACGAGCAGCCCGAGGACGCGTATCGCCCGGCGGTTCGGGGGCGCGGGGGCGGTCTCCGCGCGCTGTTCGGGGGGACTCTCGACCAACACGCAGTTAGGTTAGCCTACCCTCCCAATCGATCATGATCCCCGGGTCCGGCCCTCCCGGTGGCACGGCGGGCCCGGGGCACCCGGGAGACCCGGGGCCTCACAGTCCCAGCCGGGCCAGCGCCTTCCCGCCGTCCAGTCCGCAGACACCGTCCCCGGCCGCCGTCCACGCCGCCGCGCACAGCGCGCGCAGCCCGTCCAGCGCACCACCGCCGCCCTCCAGCTCCAGCTCTCGGTCCCCGGCCGTGGCCGTCCAGCCACCGCACCGGAACCCGTCGCCCGCACCGGTGACCTCCGGCTGCCCGGTGAGCATCCCGCGCAGATCGGCGTCCACGTACGTCGGCCGGTGCCGCGGCGGCGCGGCGAGCAGCAGCGCGCCGTCCGTGACCCCGGTCAGCACCAGCAGCGAGTCGACCTCGCCGTTGAACGCGCCCTCGATGTCCGTGTCCAGCCGGTCCCCCACGACCAGCGGCCGTTCGGCACCGGTCCGCAGGATCGTCTCCCGGTGCATCGGCGGCAGCGGCTTGCCCGCGACCTGCGGCTCGGCGCCCGTGGCGATCCGCACGACCTCCACCGCCGCGCCGTTGCCCGGGGCGATGCCCCGTCCGCTGGGAATCGTCAGGTCGGTGTTGGACGCGAACCACGGCAGCCCGCGCGCCACGGCGTACGACGCCTCCGCGAACCGCCCCCACGGCAGCTCGGGCCCGCCGTACCCCTGCACGACCGCCACCGGATCGTCGTCCGCCGACTCCACCGGCACCAGCCCGCGCTCACGCAGCGCCACCCGCAGTCCCTCGCCGCCGATCACCAGCACCCGGGAGCCCTGCGGCACCTGCTCGCCGACCAGCCGCGCGACCGCCTGCGCGGAGGTGATGACGTCGCCGGCCTCCGCCGGTATCCCCAGCTCGGTCAGGTGCGCCGCCACGGTGTCCGGGGTGCGTAGGGCGTTGTTGGTCACGTAGGCGAGGCGCATGCCGCCCTCACGGGCCGTGGCCAGCGACTCGACCGCGTGGACGATCGCGCTCCCGCCCGCGTACACCACACCGTCGAGGTCGAGCAGCGCCGTGTCGTACGCCTCGCTCAGGGCCTGCCCACTGCCCTCGGGCCTCGTCCTGACGCTCCGGCTCATTCCGCATCGCTCCTCGTTCGACGGTTTTCCCCCGATCATCCCCCATGCCACCGGCACCCGTACGATGCCGGGATGAACACTGCAGGTCACTCGACGGCAAAGGCGCCCCGGGGCCTGGAACTCACCCCGTTCCGAGGCCTTCGTTACGACCCCGACCGGGTCGGCAGCCTGGCCGCCGTGACATCCCCGCCGTACGACGTCGTCGTCCGCCCCGACGGCCTGCACCACCTCCAGTCCGCCGACCCGTACAACATCGTCCGGCTGATCCTCCCCGAGGCCGGCACGCCGGGGGCGCGCAACGCCCAGGCCGCCGAGACGCTGCGCCGCTGGCGCGCCGAGGGCGTCCTGACCGCCGATCCCGAACCGGGCCTGTACGTCTACGAGCAGTGCGACGGCGACGGCACGGTGCAGCGCGGCATCATCGGCGCCCTGCGTGTCTCCGATCCCGACGAGCGGCTGGTCCTGCCGCACGAGGACGTCATGCCGCACATCGTCGCCGACCGCGCGGACCTGATGCGGGCCACCTCCGCCCATCTCGAGCCGCTGCTGCTCACCTACCGGGGCGACGACGGCCCGGCGACCGCCACGGCCTCCCTGATCGAGCGCACGGCCGGGCAGCCGCCCCTGCTGGCGACCACCACGGAGGACGGTTTCCGCCACCGCCTGTGGTCCGTCACCGACCCCGCCGACCTGGCCGCGGTGCAGCGGGAGCTCGCCGGCCACCAGGCCCTCATCGCCGACGGCCACCACCGCTGGGCGACCTACCGGCGCCTGCGCGCGGAGCACCCCTCCCCCGGTCCCTGGGACCACGGTCTGGTGCTCCTCGTCGACACGGCCCGCTACCCCCTGCGGGTCCGCGCCATCCACCGTCTGCTGCACGGACTGCCGGTCGCCGACGCGGTGTCCGCGCTCGACGGTCCGTTCCGCGTACGCCGGCTCGACGCACCGCTGGCCGAGGCGATGGACGTCCTCGCCGGGGCGGCCTCGGCGGGCAACGCCTTCCTCCTCGCCGGGGACGGCGCCTTCCATCTCGTCGACCGGCCTGACCCCGGACTGCTGGCCCGCACGGTTCCGGCGGACCGCCCGGTGGCCTGGCGCACCCTGGACGCGACGGTCCTGCACACCACGCTCCTCGACCACGTCTGGCGGATCCCCGACTCCCCCGCCCACATCGCGTACATCCACGACGCCGCTGCCACGGTCGAGAAGGCGGAACGCGACGGCGGGACCGCCGTGCTGATGCACCCGGTGCACGAGGACGTGGTCCGGGACCTGGCCCGTCAGGGCGTCACGATGCCGCGCAAGTCGACGTCGTTCGGCCCGAAGCCGGCGTCGGGCCTGGTCCTGCGCGCCCTCGACCTGTGACGAAGGGGCGGGCCTCCGCAGAGACCCGCCCCTTCGTGTCCGCCCGTGCCTCGGACGTCAGTCCTTGTCGTCCTCGTTCCTGGTGTCGTCGGCCTCGTCCTCGTCGAGGGCGTCCACGAACTCCACGCCGTCCAGCTCGGCCAGCCGGTCGGAGGCGTCCGTGCTGCCGTCCCGGTCGGCCTCCACGGCCTTGGCGAACCACTCCCGTGCCTCGCCGCTCCGCCCTGCGGCGTGCAGCGCGTCGGCGTAGGCGTAGCGCAGCCGCGCGGTCCACGGCTGGACCGAGTTGGAGGCCAGCTCGGAGCTCTGCAGCGTCACGATCGCCGCGTCCAGCTGGCCCATGTCGCGCCGGGCGCCGGCCGCGACGAGCCGCATCTCGACCTGTCCGGCCTTGTCCAGCTTCTGCACCTCGGGCGCCCCGGCCATGTCCAGCGCCTTCTCCGGCCGCCCGAGCCCGCGCTCGCAGTCGGCCATGAGGGGCCACAGCTCCACGGTCCCGGTCATCCGCCGTGCGGCCCGGAACTCGGCGAGCGCCTCGGCGTACTTCTGGTTGGCGTACGCGGCGAAACCGGCGGCCTCCCGCACGGCGGCGACGCGCGACGCCAGCCGCAGGGCCACCCTGGAGTAGCCGTACGCGCCCTCGGGGTCCTCGTCGATCAGCCGGGCGACCATCACCAGGTTCTTGGCGACGTCCTCCGCGAGCGTCTTGGGCAGGCTCTGCAGCTCCTGCCGCACGTCCTTGTCGATCTCCTCGCCGGTGACGTCCTCGGGGATCGGCAGCCGCTTGATCGGCTCACGGTCCCGGTCGCGCTCCTCACGGAACCGCCCGCCACCGTGCCGGTCGTCCCGGCCGCGGAACCCGCCGGGCCGCCCACCACGGTCGTCACGACGCGGCCCGCGTCCCCCGCGGTCGTCCCGGCCGCGGAAGCCACCGCGGTCGCCACCCCGGCTGTCCTCACGCCGGCCGCCGAAGCCACCACGCTCCCCACGGTCGTCCCGGTCGTCACGACGGAACGAGGGGCGGTCGCCACGGTCGTCGCGGCGGAACGAGGGGCGGTCGCCACGGTCGTCACGACGGAACGAGGGACGGTCGCCACGGTCGTCACGACGCGGCCCACGGTCACGGTCGTCACGGCGCCCGTACCCGCCACCCCGGCTGTCCTCACGCCGGTCGTCCCGTCGGTCATCCCCCCGGTCGTCACGGCGGAAGACAGGACGATCCCCGCGCTCACTGCGGTCGTCACGGCGGAACGAGGGGCGGTCGTCGCGACGGAAGGCAGGACGGTCACCACGCTCGTTGCGGTCGTCGCGGCGGTAGGAGGGGCGGTCGCCACGGTCGTCACGACGCGGCCCACGGTCACGGTCGTCACGGCGCCCGTACCCACCACCCCGGCTGTCCTCACGCCGACCGCCGAAGCCACCGCGCTCCCCACGGTCGTCCCGGTCGTCACGGCGGAACGAGGGGCGGTCGTCACGGCGGAAGGCAGGACGGTCACCGCGCTCGTTGCGGTCGTCGCGGCGGTAGGAGGGGCGGTCGCCACGGTCGTCACGACGCGGCCCGCGGTCACGGTCGTCACGGCGCCCGTACCCACCACCCCGGCTGTCCTCACGCCGGCCGCCGAAGCCACCGCGCTCCCCACGGTCGTCCCGACGGAAGCCGCCACGGTCGCTCTCGCGGCGGAAACCGCCACGATCACCGCGCTGGCCGCTTCGGCCGTCACGGTCACCACTGTCCCGGCGCCGCTGGTCGCGTTCCGGTCGGTCGTCGGGAGAGTTGGTGGACATCGGTGACTCCTGTCTTCGGTACTGCAAGCGTAAATAAAAAAGGACCCCTGGTCCCAGCTGAACGCTGGTGACCAGGGGTCCTTCCAAAGATTGTTCGGCGGCGTCCTACTCTCCCACAGGGTCCCCCCTGCAGTACCATCGGCGCTGTAAGGCTTAGCTTCCGGGTTCGGAATGTAACCG
>NZ_JBEORT010000061.1:0-41471 GCF_040302425.1 Streptomyces sp. NPDC126497 | reverse complement strand
TCGCCCCCACCTCCGTGGGGCCGCGCGAGCGCGCCGACGTGCTGCTGCCGCCGTTCGAGATGGCGGTCCGCGAGGGCGGCGCCCGCTCCGTGATGAACGCCTACACCGACACCGACGGCATACCGTCCGCGGCCGACGAGGACCTGCTCACCGGGCTGCTCCGCGACACCTGGGGCTTCGAGGGCACCGTCGTCGCCGACTACTTCGCCATCGCCTTCCTCAAGACCCTGCACGGCGTCGCGGGCGACTTCGCCGACGCCGCCGGCACGGCGCTGCGCGCGGGCATCGACGTCGAACTGCCCAACGTCAAGACGTACGGGGCGCCCCTGACCGAGGCCGTCGCCGACGGCCGCATTCCGGAGGACCTGGTCGATCGTGCCGTACGCCGGGTGCTCACCCAGAAGGTGGTTCTCGGCCTGCTCGACCCGGACTGGGATCCCGTGCCGGCGGCGCTCGACGGGGCGGACCCGGTCGATCCGGCCGCCCTGCGAGGCCGGATCGACCTGGACGGTCCGGACAACCGCGACCTGGCCCGCACGCTCGCCGAGGAGGCGGTCGTGCTGCTGAGCAACGACGGCACCCTGCCGCTGGCCCGGCCCCGCCGCATCGCCCTGGTCGGCCCCAACGCGGCCGAGGCCACCGCCGTACTGGGCTGCTACTCCTTCCCCCAGCACATCGGCGTCCGCCACCCGGGGACCCCCCTCGGCATCGAGCTGCCCACCCTGCACGAGACGCTCGCCGCCGAGTTCCCCGACGCCGAGATCACCTACGCCCGCGGCACCGGCGTCGACGACGGGGACCTCTCCGGCCTCGACGAGGCCGCGCGGGTGGCGCGCGAGGCCGACGTCGCCCTGGTGGTGCTCGGCGACCGCGCCGGACTCTTCGGGCAGGGAACCAGCGGCGAGGGCTGCGACGTCGGGACACTGGCCCTGCCCGGCGCGCAGCAGCGCCTGCTCGACACGCTGCTCGACCTCGACACGCCGGTAGTGACCGTGCTGCTGGCCGGGCGGCCCTACACCCTCGGCCGCGCGGTCGAGGAGTCCGCGGCGATCGTGCAGTCCTTCTTTCCGGGCGAGGAGGGCACGCACGCGATCGCCGGGGTGCTCAGCGGGCGGGTCAATCCCTCCGGACGTCTCCCGGTCGGCATCCCGCGCGCGCCGGGCTCCCAGCCGGGCACCTACCTCGGGGCGCGGCTCGCGCACGCCAGCGGGGTGTCCACCGTCGACCCGACCCCCGCGTTCGCCTTCGGCCACGGCCTGTCCTACACGCGGTTCGACTGGACCGACCTGGCCGTGGAGGTCCAGGAGACCCCGACGGACGGCGAGTTCGCCCTCTCCCTCACCGTCCGCAACACCGGCGGGCGGCCCGGCACCGAGGTCGTCCAGCTCTACCTGCACGACCCGGTCGCCTCCGTCGTCCAGCCGGTGCAGCGGCTCGTCGGCTACACCCGGGTGGAGCTGGAGCCGGGGGAGGCCCGGCGCCTGAGCGTCGCCGTCCCGGCCGACCTCGCCTCCTTCACCGGACGCGACGGCCGGCGCGTCGTCGAACCGGGCGAACTGGAGGTGCGGCTGGCCGCCTCCAGCGCGGATCCGCGCCTGACGGCCAGGGTCGCGCTGACCGGAGCCGAGCGCCACGTGGACCACACGCGGCGCCTGCACGCCACGATCGTGCAGAAGCCGGTGGCCACCTGAACCGGGGAGGCGCGGCGCACGTCACGGCGCCGCGCACACCGGGCGGTCGTCTCACAGCACGCCGCGGCGGGCGAGGCTGCGCATCAGCGCTCCCACCCCGAACGTCCACGGCGCGGCCTCCTCGCTGGGCACGACGGTGTTGACCAGGGCGCCGAGGCGCGGGCTGGAGATCCGTACCACGTCGCCGTACTCGTGGGTGAAACCCTCGCCCGGAGCCTTCCGGTCCTCGGTGGGGGCGAACAGGGTGCCCGTGAACAGCACGAAGCCGTCCGGGTACTGATGGTGCGCGCCATGTGTGGCGGCCACCAGGTCCAGTACGTCGCGGCTGATCTCGCGCAGGGAACTGCCGCCCCGCAGTACGTAGCCGTCCGCACCGTCCACCCGCAGGTCGATGTCGAGCCCGCGTACGGCGTCGAGACCGAAGTCCTCGTCGAGCACGCGGACGAACGGGCCGATCGCACAGGAGGCGTTGTTGTCCTTCGCACGGGACAGCAGCAGGGCGCTGCGTCCCTCGACGTCGCGGAGGTTGACGTCGTTGCCGAGCGTCGCGCCGCGTACCCGGCCGCGCGAGTCCACGACGAGGACGGCCTCGGGCTCGGGGTTGTTCCACGCGGAGGCACCGAGCACCCCGATGTCGGCGCCGGTGCCGACCGCGGACAGCACGGGGGCCTTGGTGAACACCTCCGGGTCCGGACCGATCCCGACCTCCAGGTACTGCGACCACAGTCCTTCCGAAACGAGCAGCTCCTTGACCCTGGCCGCCTCCGGTGACCCCGGACGGATGCCGTCGAGCCTGCCGCCCACCACCTGCCCGACACGGGCCCGTACCCTCGCGGCCTGCGCCGGATCGCCGCCCGCGCGCTCTTCGACGACGCGTTCCAGCAGGCTCCGGGCGAAGGTGACGCCCGCGGCCTTGATCACCTGGAGGTCGACGGGGGCGAGCAGATGCGGCACGTCCCGGCGGCCGGGCGGTGCCTGCAGCAGGTCGTCCAGGCGCCAGGCGCGTTTGCCGTCGGCCTCCCGGACGACCGTCGCCGCGTCGTCGCGTTCCATGAGGCCGGAGACGGTGGGGGCGAGGGCCGTCAGGTCGACGACGCGTTCGCCGCGGACCGCGGCCACGCACGGCCCGTCCCCTTCCGGGTCGTGGACGCGCGCGACGAGGGCGGCCCGATCGGCGTCCTCCGGCAGGACGGAGCCGGCGGTGAGGACCGGACGGGGGCGCGCTGCTGCCGATTCCACGATCGATGCTCTCCTGAGGGCGAGGGGGCCGGGTCAGTGGGAGTCGCGGGGGACCTCGTGTCCGCGGCTTCCGCGCAGGAACCCGAAGTCGGCGCCCCGGTCGGCCTGTTCCACGTGCTGGGTGTAGAGCCAGGTGTAGCCGCCGGTGTACCGCTCGGCGGGCGGCGCCCACTCCTGCCGGCGCCGCGCGAGCTCGGCGTCGTCCACGTCCAGGCGCAGGGTGCGGTTCGGGACGTCGAGGACGACGGGGTCCCCGTCGCGCACCAGGGCGAGCGGTCCGCCGACGGCGGCCTCGGGCGCCACGTGGAGGACCACCGTCCCGTAGCCGGTGCCGCTCATCCGGCCGTCGCAGACGCGCACCATGTCCGTGACGCCGGCCTTCAGCAGCTTGGCGGGCAGCGGGACGTTGGAGACCTCGGGCATGCCGGGGTAGCCCCGGGGGCCGGCGTTGCGGATGACGATGACGGTGTTCTCGTCGACGTCGAGTTCCGGATCGTCGGCGACCTCGTGATAGGCCTCGGGGGAGTCGAAGACGCGGGCGGGGCCGCGGTGGGTGAGCAGGTGCGGTGACGCGGCGGACTGCTTGATCACGGCGCCGTCGGGGCACAGGTTGCCGCGCAGGACGGCGATTCCGGTGCCGGCCGGCTGGAAGGGGGCGTCGAGAGGGGTGATGACGTCGGAGCCGAGGCGTTCGGCGTGCCCGGTGTTCTCGGCGACGGTGCGCCCGGTGACCGTGACCGGCTCCCCGTGCAGCAGTTCGCCGCCGAGCAGTTCGGCCATGACGGCGGGCAGCCCGCCCGCGTAGCAGAAGTCCTCCATCAGGTACGTGCCGCTGGGCATCAGGTTGACCAGGGTCGGCACCGCGCGGACCAGGTCGTCGAAGTCCCGCAGGCTCAGCTCGACGCCGACGCGGCCGGCGAGGGCGGTGAGATGGATGACGGCGTTCGTGGAGCCGCCGATGGCCGCGTTGACCCGGACGGCGTTCTCGAACGCCTCCCGCGTCAGGATCCGCGAGGGCCGCAGCTCCTCCTCCACCATCCCCACGATGCGCCGCCCCGCCGCCTGGGCGGTCTCCATCCGCCGGGAGTCGACCGCGGGCCACGCCGCCGAGCCCGGCAGCTGCATGCCGAGCGCCTCGGCGACGCAGGCCATCGTCGAGGCGGTCCCCATCGTCATGCAGTGCCCGTTGGAGCGGGCCATGCAGCCTTCCGCGAAGAAGCACTCCTCCTCGGTCATCCGGCCGGTCTTCAGGTCCTCCTCGAACTTCCACACATGGGTGCCGGATCCCACGTCCTGGCCCCGGTACTTGCCGTTGAGCATCGGCCCGCCGGTGACCATGACGGCCGGCAGGTCGACGCTGGCGGCGCCCATGAGCATGGCGGGGGTCGTCTTGTCGCAGCCGGACAGCAGCACGACACCGTCGAGCGGGTTGGCCCGGATCAGCTCCTCGACCTCCATGGCCATGAGGTTGCGGTACAGCATGGCGGTGGGACGCATCAGGGTCTCGCCGGTGGCCATGGTGGGGAACTGCAGCGGGAAGCCGCCCGCCTGCCACACCCCGCGCTTGACGGCCTCGGCGACGCGGGTCAGATGGGCGTTGCACGGGGCGAGCTCGGAGGCGCTGGTCGCGATGCCGATGACGGGACGCCCGTCGAACACCTCGTGCCCGAACCCCTGGTTGCGCATCCAGGAGCGGTACAGCATCCCGCTGCGGCCCTGTGCGCCGAACCATGCCTGGCTGCGGCGGTTCGTCCTCCGACCGTCGGTCATGTGCACACTCCCGTGGCTCCGGCGTCGTACGCTGCGCGATGGGGCGTCGGCGGGCGCGGGCCCGCAGGCCCTACCCTGTGCCCCAATCATTAAATGATTCGATGAATGACGTCCAGGGGGTGAGCGGAGATCACGACGAACTTCCCGACCATGCACCAGCGCGTGGTCGACGAGCTCGGGCGGCGCATCGTGGGCGGCGCGTGGGGGCCGGGGGACCCGCTGCCGGTCGAGGACGCGCTCGCGGCCGGGATCGGCGTCAGCCGGGGGGTGTTGCGGGAGGCGGTCAAGTCGCTGGTGGCCAAGGGGATGCTGCACGTGCGGCCGCGCACCGGCACACGCGTGCAGCCCCCGGAGCACTGGAACCACCTGGACCGCGACGTACTGCGCTGGAAACAGGCCGGGGACGCCGCGGCCCTGCTGCGCGACACGGGCGAACTGCGACGGATCGTCGAGCCCGAGGCGGCCCGGCTCGCTGCCGAGCGGGCCGGGCCCGACGACGTGCGCGTCCTGTACGACGCCCTGGCCGCCATGGAGGCCGCGGCGGCGTCACCCGGCCGCGGCGGCTACGTCGAGGCCGACATCGCCTTCCACCGGGCCCTGCTCGACGCGGGCGGCAACCGGCTCCTCGGCTCACTGGGCCGAGCCGTCGAGATCGCGCTGGAACACAGCTTCGTCATCAGCACCCGGACCCCGGGCGCGGTGGAGGCCTCGCTGCCGGGTCACCGCGCCGTCGTGCGGGCCGTCGAGGCCCGCGATCCCGCGGCCGCCGCGGCCGCCGTACGGGCCGTCATCGAGGCCGCCGAGGAGGAGATCGCCCGATCACCCGGAATGCCGAGCGACGCCGTGTGACCCGTCACGGCCGCGACCCCGCGATGCCACGGGAGCCACCGCCGCCCGCGGGCGCCGCCACGGCCGGGTGGACCGGCACGGGGTCACACGGCGGCCCGGCGCCGGACGGCCCCGGCGCCGGGCCGCCGCGCCGCTCAGGAGACGGTGCCCGCCGTACCGCCCCCGCCGGCGCCGATCCGAGGCCATGGGGCGGTCGGGATCCACGCGACCTCGTGGAGCGCGGGGCCCGGACGGGCCGGACCCCGCACCCGAGGCTGCCCACGCCCCCTCGCGCACCGTGCTCACGGCTCGTCGAGCACCGTCCCCGTCAGCACCGGCCCGTCGGGCAGCGGCTCGGCGTTGCGGTCGGTCAGTGCGAGGCGCATTGACTCGGCCGGCTCGGCCGCCTGGTCCCGTACGGTCGGCACGTCGAAGTCCACGCTGGTGCTTCCCGGGGGGATGTTCAGCCACACCCACAGATGCGCGTCGGACAGCGGCCGCTCGGGGTCGGAATCGTCACCGGACGAGTCCTTGAGCCACTGCGGATCCACGTCCTTGGTGGACAGCTCGGCGCCCTCGGTGACGGGAAGCACCCGCACCGGCTCCCACATGTCCACCGACGTGGGCACGTCCATGGACAGCCGCCAGGTCAGCGTCTCCCCCTCGGTCACCCGGTCCGCGACCGGCGACAGGGTGATCACCGGCTCGGGGTCGTCGTTCTCGACGGTGACCCCGCCCCGGTGCTTGCCGACGACGGCACCCCGGACGGCCTTGACGGCGATGTCGTGCTCCACGTCATCGCCGTAGACCGTGTCGCCCTTCACCTCGACCGGCACGTCGATCGCGTCGCTGCCGGGCCGTACGGTCACGAGGCGGTTCTCGGCCCGGCCGCCGTCCGGGTCGAGGACGTACACGCGGACCTGCCCGCTGCCCTTCCCGGAGGTCTCGACCGGGATCCGGTAGGTGCGGGTGCCCGAGTCGCCCTCCTTGACGATCGTGCGGCCCACGTCGACGCGTGGCAATGCGGCCGCCTTCACCGCCGCGATGCCGGGCGCCCAGCCCCAGGCGTCCATCAGCCAGGCCTGCCCGGTCTGCGAACGGGGCGTCAGTTCGAGGGACTTGACATGCCCGAGGTCGAGCCCGGCCCGGGTCGCGGCCGACAGCGGGACGCGCAGTTCCTGAGCCCAGTGGGAGGCGGTGTTCTCGGAGCCCGGGAGCCCGTCCACCCGGACCGAGCCCAGCGTCACCCGACGCTCGGCGGAGTCGGTGACGGACACGTCGAACTCCGTGCCGGTCGTGTTCGGCGGTACGAAGACCCGGAGCGCGAGCTTCTGGGAACCGTGGAGGGAGAGCGGCCTGGCCGAAGTGATGCGGGCGGCCGTGCCCGGCGCGGACCACTTCAGGTCCACCGCGCTGCGGCCGGTCTCCTGTTCCGTCTCCCACCACGCGAAGTGCGGTGACGAGCCGGGGGTGTCCGGGTCCAGACAGGCCACGGCCGGGTCGGGGTCGATCGCCGAGCACAGCCGGGCTCCGGTCACCTTCACCCCGCCGTCCGGCAGGAGACCACCGCTGCGACGGCCGCCGACCGCGTGGGTCAGCACCCGTGCCGGGTCCGCGGACGGGGCCCGCCTGCCGGAACCGTCGAGCAGCGGACGCACCCGGTCGTCCCCGGCGAGGAAGAGCCGGGCCGCGGCGGCGATGTACGTGGCGCCCGCCCTGTGCTGCTGGGCGGCGGTCAGCCGGGTCGCGGCACCCGGCGTGCACACCGGGTCCGGCTGCTCCGGGTCGGTCCGGAAGTCGTCCTCGGCCGGTGCGACGGCCTCGCCCGGGGTCCACTCGCTGTTGAAGTAGTTGTGGTTGGCGCCGACCATGTAGACCGCGCTGTGCAGGGCCGTGCCCCGGCTGACCCCGCGCGTCCCGTCGACGAACTCCTCGCCCTGGAGGTCCGACACATCGCCGTCGCAGCCCGGCAGCAGCGTCACGGACGGCACGTCGGCGACCGGGTTCTGGCCGAAGATCGTCGGTCCGATGAGCACGGTCCCGCGCACCTTCCAGCGCACCGGGCCCCGGTAACCGTCCTCGGCGGCAGGCGGCGGGGAGAGGCTGTCCATGGCGGCCCGGTTGACGCCCTCGCCACCGCGCGAGTGGCCGACGAGCAGGACACGGGAGAGATCCGCCTTCACCGCCTCGCGCACGACGGCCGGGGCGGAGGAGCGCCGGGCGCTCCAGTCGGCCCAGTGGGCGAGGTGCTGCCGCACCAGCGAGGAACGCGCCTGCGCGCCGGCGTCCTCGGCCTCCCAGTCCTGGGCGTTGATGCCGTTCGCCGAGATGGACACCGTCACGTAGCCCTGGGAGGCCAGCAGTCGCTGGTCGCGCAGATAGCCCAGGTGGCTCGGGATCGGCTTGTAGCCGTCCGCACAGGGCCAGTCGCCGGTCACGTCGTCCTCGGAGCCCGGCTTGTAACAGGTGCCGTGGCGGCCGTGCAGGAACAGCGCGAGCGGCCGGCTGCCGGCGGCGCCCTTCGGCGCCACCACCTCGGCGGTCATCTCCACCGGGGTGTCGAACCCGGGCAGGCGCACCGGGTCGAGGTCGTACTTCCCGGTGACCGTGCGGTACGAGCCGGGTTCGCCCGGGTCGACGTCGTTCGCCGGCGCCTGCGCGGGCGTCCGTGCCACGCGCGAGCCGGACGTGTGCGTGTCGTCGGCCGCCGCGTCCAGCCGGCGTCCCGCGGCCGTCACCCGGAGGTCCGTCAGTTGTTCGGGCGGCGTCCCGCCGAGGGCGAGCCGGAAGGTCCTCCCGTCCCTCGCCGGCTTCGGCGCCCCGAGCAGCCGGTCCCCGGTACGGAACTCGACCCGCGCGTCCCCCATGGGCACGGCCTTCGGCGTGCGCCAGACCAGCTCACGCGCCCCGCCCTCCCGGTCGATCCGCCACCCCGGCGGAAGCGGATTGTCGGCCGTCGTTCTCAACGGCCCCGATGCGTACAACTGTTCGGCCTGTGCTGGTCCGGGCGAGCCCGCCAGGGCGGCCAGCACCGCCACGGCGGTCACACATATTCGCCGGGCACGGATCAATGGTTCTCTCCTCACAACCCCGTGCGCAGACGTCCCGTCGATCTCGGGCGCCCCTCGCGTCACCTAGGACGGGGGAGTGGTGTCCGCGGGTTGTCCGTGAGGAGACGCCGACGGCGGGCGGGCGATGCGATCAAGCCAGTGCAGCGGATCGCTGCCCGTCGCGTCGTCGCGGAGCATGCCGGTCCCCGCGCCCGCGCACACGAACCGGACGCCGAATCGAGGTCCGCAGCCGCACCGAGGCGGCTCTCTCCCGGTCCGGCCCCCGCGGACCGGCCACGCACCGGGACCTCGCGCGGCTCGTCAGGGACGTCGTCCCGACGCCGGGTCGAGGCCGCAGGTCCTCGAGGCCGACACGCCGTCCCTTCCCGTGAGTCGCACGGTGGCCCGGCCGTCGGCGTCGTGGCTGTAGGCGATGGTGCAGACCAGCTGGCGCAGCGCGGTCCGGCCCAGTCCGTCCAGTGCGATGGGCAGGTCGGCCGTGACCTCCCCGCCGGGCGAGACCTCCACCTGGACCCTCGCGACCTGTGGGGCAGGAGGAAGAGACGTGCTGAGCCCTGCCTTGCGGTCCTGTTCGTCGGGACCGCCGAGCAGCGCGATGATCACCTTCTCCGTCGGCACGGGCACGGCGTCCGCGTCGGCGGGGTCCCGGCCGGAGACCGGACCGCCTTCGGGACCGTACTCGGGCGCGGACCCGATGGACCGGACCACCGGACGGACCCCGCCGTCGCGGGAGTGGAAGAAGAGCAGCATGTCGTAGTCGGGGTCGACGAACGCCTGGACGGAGGCGGGGCCGCCCGCCTCGATCACGTCGGTCTCCTGGATGCCACAGCCGCCGAGCAGCAGCACCCCCGACGCGACGGCGGCCGCGCGGGTCCCCCGGCACATCCGCGCACGCCTCATCCGCCGGCCCCTTCCAGGTGGAGCGGTATCTCGACGGTGAAGACGGCACCACCTCCGGGGAGGTTCCCCGCGCGGACGGTCCCGCCGTGCAGCCGCACGTTCTCCTGGGTGATCGCCAACCCCAGGCCGCTGCCCGCCGACCGGGTACGTGCCGCGTCGGCCTTGTAGAACCGGTCGAAGATGTGCGGCAGCACGTCGGGCCGGATGCCGGGCCCGCTGTCGGCGACCTGGGTGATCAGTACGGGTGGGCCGGGGGAGCGTGCTTCGCCGCGCAGGCTCACGGTGACGGGCGCGCCGCCGTGTCGCAGTGCGTTGCCGACGAGGTTGGCGATCACGACGTCGAAGCGGCGCGGGTCGAGCCGGGCGCGGATACCGGGGGGCAGCTCGGTGCGGACGCGGCCGTCGGTCCAGTGCCGGTTCTGCAGCGTCTTGCGGATGGTCTCCGCGACGTCGACCTCGTCGGTGTTGAGCTCGGCGGCGCGGGCGTCGAAGCGGGAGATCTCCATCAGGTCCTCGACGAGCACGGCGAGCTTCCCGGTCTCGGTGCTGACCAGCCGGACCGCGCGGGCGGTGTCGGGGTCCAGCCGGTCGGCGTCCTCGTCGAGGACCTCGGTGACGGCGAGCATTCCGGTGAGCGGTGTGCGCAGTTCGTGGGAGACGTCGGAGGCGAAGCGGCGGGCGCGTGCCTCGGCCTCGCGCAGGTCGCGTACGGAGCGTTCGAGGTTGCCGGCGGAATCGTTGAAGGTGCGGGCGAGGTCGGCCAGTTCGTCGCTGCCGCGCACCGTGATCCGGGTGTCGAGCCGGCCGTTTCCCATGCTCTGGGCGGCCTGGCGCAGTTCCCGCACCGGCCGCAGCACGCTGCGCGCGGCGATCAGGCCGGGGATCAGCGCGATGGCGAGGCCGGGCAGGGCGCCGTCCCGGGCGGCCACGAGGAGCGCGTCGACGTTGACCTGCTCGTCGGTCATCCGCATGACGGCGTAGAGGACGAGTCCGCTGGGCAGCACGCCCTCGGGGCCGGTCCTGATGACGGTGGGCATGGCGATGGTCAGGTAGGGCACGCCGTCCTTCACGACCCGCTCGAAGCTGCCGCTGGGGTGGGCGTGCGCGGCGCGGCGCAGTTCGGGGGTGATGACGGTGGAGACGGGGTTCTCGCCGGAGGAGGCGCGGACCGAGCCGTACTCCGCGAACACCACCCAGGGGTGCGGCTTCCCCTTGCGGGCGATGTCACGCAGGATCTCCTCCAGCCCCTCCCGCTGCACGGGCAGGGCCCAGCCGGTCTGCTGGACCTGGTCACGGAAGGAGGAGACCGCGGTGTCCTGGGCGGTCTTCAGCAGGGCGTTGCGGGCCTCGCGGTAGGTCAGCGCGGACGTGGTGCCCGCGCTGACGGCGGCGACCAGCAGGAAGGCGAACACCAGCCGGGTGCGCAAGCCGAACGCCCTGGCCCGCGCCTGCCCCGCGGGAGCGTCCCCGGCCCCGCCGTCGTCGGCTCTGCGGCGCCGGCCACCGGCGCCGCAGAGGGCGCGGAGGAGCCGCCGCGCCGGGCCGGAGGTCACAGCGGCCCGAAGCGGTAGCCGAAGCCCCGCAGCGTCTGGATGTAGCGGGGACTGCCCGCCCCGTCCTCGATCTTGCCGCGCAGCCGTGCGACGCAGGCGTCGACCAGTCGTGCGTCGGCGTGGAAGCTGTGCTCCCACACGTGTTCCAGCAACTGCTGCCTGCTGAACACCTGATCGGGGGCGGCGGACAGATGGAGCAGCAGCTTGAGCTCGGAGGGGGCCAGCGCGAGGCGTTCGCCGGACTTGGTCACGCTCAGCCCGGTCCGGTCGATGACCAGTTCGCCGTGGACCTCGACGGCCGTCCGGCCCTGGCCGGTGTTGTCGATGCGGCGCAGCACGGCGCAGATCCGGGCCTCGATCACCTCGGTGCGGGCGGGCTTGACGATGTAGTCGTCGGCACCGGCCTCCAGGCCGATCACCACGTCGAAGTCGTCCCCCCGCGCGGTCAGCATGATGATCGGCAACTGGCTTTGCTCGCGGACCCGCCGGCAGACCTGCACTCCGTTCATGCCGGGCAGCATCAGGTCCAGCAGCATCAGATCGGGCCGGAACTCGGCCAGCGCGGCGAGACCGGCCTCGCCGGTCGCGGCCACCCGTACCTCGTGTCCACGGCGGCGCAGACCGAGTTCGACTCCTTCGCGTACGGAAGGGTCGTCCTCGACGAGGAGCACGCGGGGCATGAACAGTTCTCCCTCGGTGGTGGTCAGGTCCGGGTCACTCTCCGGCGTGCGCCGGAGAGCAGGGCGTCGAGTTCGGTGAGCCGCAGCGGCCGGGCGAGCAGGGCGAAGGAGAGCACGACGGCGGCGGCCCCGGCGGTTGCGGCGGCGAGGGATCCCGCCCGTGCGGCCCCCAGCGCGGCCAGATGGCCCAGTACGGTGGCGGGTACGGCGGCGAGGACGAGCCGCACGTGCGTTCTCGCGGCGGTCGAGCGCAGCGGACGGGCGACGGCGAGACGGCGGCTCAGCACCCGGGCGGTCACCGCCCAGCCCGCGCAGAGCGCCACCGAGTACGCCGCCGCCATGCCGGTCACGGCCCAGCGGGCGGGCAGTAGTTGGGCCGCCGCCACGGACAGTCCCGCGTTGAGGACGACGATCACCAGGTTGAGCAGGAACGGCGTACGGGTGTCGGAGAGCGAGTAGAAGGTGCGGGAGAGCACGTACTGGCCCGACATGGCGACGAGCCCGGGTGCGAAGGCCATCAGGATCGCGGCCATGGCCGCCGTGTCGGCGGCACTGGTCCTGCCGTGTCCGAAGACGAGATCCATCACCGGCCGGGCGAGGGCGAGCAGCATGCACGCGGCGGGTACGACGGCGGACGCGGAGGTGCGCAGCGCCCGGGAGACGTCGCGCCGCAGGGCGGCGGTGTCCCCGTCGGCGGCGGACGCGCTCATCCGGGGCATCAGCGCGGTGACCAGGGAGACGGTGATGATGCCGTGCGGTACGACCCACAGGACGTAGGCGCTGTTGTACGCGCTGTACCCGGGGCCGCCGTCGAGGCCCGCGGTCGTCGCCAGCCGGGTGGTGACCCAGTAGGCGGCCTGGTTGGCCAGCACCAGCAGCACCAGCCAGAAGGCCGACCGCAACGGGCGGGTCAGTCCGCTGCCGCGCCAGTCGAAGCGGGGCCGCCAGCGGAACCCCGCCGCGCGCAGCGCGGGGAGGAGGGCGAGGGTCTGGACGACGATGCCGGCGGTGGTGCCCCAGCCGAGCAGGGCGGTCTCGGCGGGGGTGAGGGTGTCCCCGCCCGTGGCGAGGGTCAGGTACAGGCCGAACACGGCCATGACGACGAGGTTGTTGAGGACCGGCGCCCACATCATCGCGCCGAACCGGCCGCGTGCGTTGAGGACCTGTCCGAGCAGGGTGAACAACCCGAGGAAGAGGATCTGCGGCAGGCAGTGACGGGCGAACGCGGTCGTCATGGCGGCCTGCCGGCCGCTGTAGTCGGTGTACGCGTCGACGATCGCGGGAGCCGCCCACACCGCGGTCGCGGTGATCGCCAGCAGGCCGGCCACGCAGACGGTGACGAGCCGGTCGGTGTACGCGACGCCACCGTCCTCGTGCTCCCTGGCCGCCTTGACCAGCTCGGGGACGAAGACGGCGTTGAGCGCGCCGCCGAGGAGGAGCATGTAGACGATGGTGGGCAGGGAGTTGCCGACCGCGTAGCCGTCGGCGGTCGGCCCGATGGTGCCGAGCGCCGCCGCGACCACGGCGGAGCGGGCGAAACCGGTGCCCCGGGAGACGATCGACCCGGCGGCCATGACGGCACTGCTGCGTGCCGTGGAGGCCGCCTTCGCACCGGTGCCGCCGTCGTCGGACCGCCCGCCGTCCGGCCGGGGGGCGGCGCCGTCCGTACCGGTCGGAGTCGTGGCGCTCACCGGCGGTTCAGGTACGCCTGGAAGGCGCGGTACAGCGTCTGGTTGGCGGTGCCGCCCAACGGTCTCTCCCATTCCCCCAACGTCTCGACGACCTGCCCGCCGGTGCCGAGCTTCCACCGCAGCAGTCCGTACGCACGTTCGGCAGGGTCGAGTGTGGAGGGTACCCCGCGCATGTCGTAGACGTCAGCGCCGAGGGCGTGGGCGTCCTGCAGCATCCGCCACTGCAGGGCGTTGGAGGGCCTCACCTCGCGGCGGTGGTCGGCCGACGCCCCGGTCTGGTACCAGACCCGGCGGCCCACCGTGATCATCGTGTGGGCGGCGAGGACCTCACCGCGGTGACGGGCGAGATACAGCTTCATCCGGCCCGGCTCCTCGGCGTTGAGCGCCGCGTACTGACGCTCGTAGTAGGCGAGGGAGCGGCCGAGCCGGAAGCCGTCGCGCTGCTCGGTGATGCCCAGCAGCCGGTGGAACTCGGGGAGTTCGGCGGCACTGCCCACGACCACCTCCACGCCTTCCTTCCGGGCGCGCCGGACGTTGCGCCGCCACTCCTGGTTGAGCCCGGACCACAGCTCCTCGGTGGTGCGTCCGGCCAGCGGTATCCGGAAGACGTGGCGGGGCTGGGCGTCCCCGTCGCCCGAGGCCCCGTCACCGCCGCAGCGGCGCCACCCCCGGGCGCGCAGTCGCTCGGCGACGGCGGTGCCGAGCGGGTCGACCTCGCTGGCGAGCACGTCGCCCAGCCGGCGGCCCGGCCCGGCGAGCGGCTTCAGCGCGGAGGCGTCCCAGCGCCGGTACGCGGGCGAGGGGCCCATGCGCACGGCGAACGCGCCCGCCTCGCGCAGATGGCCGAGCAGCGGCGTGAGCCAGACGTCGATCCCGGGATCCGCCCAGTCGGCCACGGGCCCCTCGGGAAGGTAGGCGAAGTACCTGCGGGTGCCGGGGAACTGGCGCAGCAGCACCAGCGCCACGCCGCTGAGCGCCCCCGATCCCGGATCCGTTCCCCAGCCGAGCAACCGGGCCCGCCAGCCCTCCTTGACGTCGGCCCAGGAAGGACACTGCAGGAAGCCGGGGCCGAGGGCCCGGCCGGCGGGCGACGCCAGGAAGTCGCGGTAGGCCCCGGGCGTGACCGGCCCGAGGGACACGGGGCCCTTCCCCACCGAGGGGACGCGGCCTGGCGGTACGAGGAGTGCTGACACGGTCCGATCCTCACTTTCTCCCCGGCTTGTCGCAGGGACGCCGACGATGCTCACAGCGGACCGTGACCGCTCCGCGCGGCGAATGTGACGGGAGCATGACCGTTCCGCACCAACCGCCGTCACCTTGTTCCGTAACGACTGACCTGGCCTTTTCCGGATCTAGAGTCACGGTCGTCCGCTCGTCACCGCGCAGTCGTCCGTCACGGAGGTCCCCTTGCACCCCACACGTGTGTCCGCCCATGCCCCGGTACGGGCCGTCGTCGTGGCGGCCCTGCTGGCGCCGCTCGCCGCCTGCTCGTCGAGCTCGTCGCCGACCGCTTCGGACGCACCGCGGACCGGGCGGTCCGACGACCGGCCCGTCACGGTCACCGTCACACCCGAGGGGCGGCGGGCCGCGCCGGGCCGACCGGTGACGGTCACCGCCTCGCACGGCCGTCTCACCTCGGTGACCGTCACCGACGCCGACGGCCGCCGTCTGTCCGGCAAGGTCGCGGCCGGTGGCGGAAAGTGGATCTCGGACCGCAAGACCGCGCCCGGCACCGCGTACACGGTCGCCGCCGCGACCCGGACCGAGGGCGGTACCGCCACGACGAAGGTCTCCTTCACCACGACCGGGGCGGACAAGGTCAACAAGGTCGACTGGCGTCCGGGCACCGGCACCACCGTCGGCGTGGCCCAGCCGATCTCCCTGGTCTTCGACAACCCGGTCGGGAACCGGGCCGAGGTCGAGAAGCAGCTCGAGGTCACCACCTCGGACGGCACCGAGGGCTCCTGGGGGTGGATACGCGACTGGTCGGGCAGGGACCGGGTCGACTGGCGTCCGAAGTCGTACTGGAAGCCGGGGACGAAGGTGACGCTGCATGCCGAACTGAACGGCACCGACTCGGGCCCCGACGGCGGCTGGTTCGTGCGCGACTACACGACGACCTTCACCGTCGGTGCCCGGCAGATCGTCGAGGTCGACCTCGACCGCCACCGGCTGACGCTGGTACGCGACGGCAGGACCGTCCGGAGCATCCCGGTCTCCGGGGGCACGCCCGGTGGCGACAAGCGCTCCTGGCGCGGAACGGCCGTGCTCATGGCCAAGGAGGGCACGATCAACATGAACTCCGAGACGGTCGGCCTAGGCGACGCCTACGACAAGATGGTCGACTACTCGATGCGGCTGACCTGGTCGGGCATGTACGCGCACGCCGCCCCGTGGAACGCCCCCCACTTCGGCAACGCCAACCGCAGTTCGGGCTGCATAGGCATGAGCGACGAGGACGCCGCCTGGTTCTACGGACAGGTACGGCCGGGCGACCCGTTCGAGATCACGGGCGAGGAGACCAAGGGCGTGGTCGACCCGGGGAACGGCTTCGGCGCGTGGAACGTGTCGTGGACGGCCTGGCGGCAGAAGAGCGCGCTGCGGTGAGGACGGCCCCTGCCGGCGGGGCGTTCCCCGGCCCGACGAGCTCCTGGCCGACGGTCATGGTCGTGTGGCGGGAAACGCGTCCGCTGCGGCGATCACCGGCGACCGGAGGCCGGTTCCCGGCACCGGGGCCACTGCCGGGGAGCGGGCAAGCAGCCGGCTTCCGCCTTCTTCGGTTCACCGCTCTTCGACGGCGACCGGACGACCGGGGCCGCCGTTCCCGTCCTCCCGGTCTGAGCGCCCGCTTCCAGCAGGGTGTGGCCGGAGCCCGTATGCTGCCTCAGTCCGCGAACCGCCCACTGAAGGGAAACCGCCCCGTCGTGTTCCAGCAGACCCCCGTCTACGACCGCCTCGTGGCCGAACGCGGCGACGTCCCCGTCCAGGTCCGCGGGGAAGCCGACCGGATACACCGCGATCTGGCCCAGGTACTGCACCGGACGTCCTCCTCCCGGCCGAGCGCGCCGCAGAGCGTTTTCGAGCCGAAGATGCCTCCCGGCGTCCTTTAGGCCCCGGCAGCCCCCGCACGGGGCGGCACGCCTGCACCCGCCGCCCGTGCGGGCCGGCCGGTGAACGAGGCAGGCCCGCGTCGGCACACGCCGGCGGGTGACCGCGCACTCGGCGAGTGACGGAAGGACGTGTCGGGCGGCTCGGCCGTGCGGGCAGCGGGCCCGGCTCCCGGGACGTCTTCCGGAGGGCACGGCACGTCGTCGCGTGCGGGCCGCGGACTGACCTGCGTGGGGGAGAGGGGCCTGTCAGTCGGTGCCGCACAGCACCCCCATCGCCACGAGCGCCGGAACCCCGGGTACCGAGGCAACCACTCCCCCCCAGCGGGTCCGCCCTCGTACCACCTCCGCCGATCCGGCCTGCCGGGTGCCGTCCTGACGCCGTGTCATGCGCTCGCCTCCCGACTCGTCACCGCTGTGCGGGGCTGGGACCCCAGCTCGCAACAGGCCGGGCGATCCGGCCCGGCGATCGTCGTCGGTCGCGCCGCGACCCGCCCGGCGGATCCCGTCCTCGGACCGACGGCATCCGGCCGGCTCCGGCCCAGTGCGGAACCAGTGCCGGGAGGGGCACGTCCTGTGCCGCCATGGAGGTCGCCCGGCCGGCGCGTCGACCGGGACGGGAGCGGTGGGGAACGCGGTGGCCGTCGTCCGGCAGGTCTTCGATGCGGGGCGTCGATACGGAGGTCACCGGCGACCGAATCGCACAAAATTTAGTTGAACTCTTGAATATATGCGTGTCGGTGACCAAGAATGCAGTCGACACCTGTTCCCCGGGACTCCGTTGGAAGGGAATCGAAGCTGATGAAGAGCCGGTCCAAGAGGTTAGCGTTGAGTGTCCTGACCGCTGCCGCGCTGACTGCCGTGCTTCCGGCGGCGCCTGCCTTCGCCACCGAGGAGGTCGACTGCGGCACCGCCGCCGACCTCGTCAAGGTGACGTACTCGCAGAACGGTGCGGAACACACCAGGTGCTGGAAAGACCCCGGTAGCGTCTCGCTCAACCAGGAGGGCGTCACCTCCTTCTCCTCGGGTGCCGAGGAAGTGGTCCTCTTCTGGACCACGGGCCAGGGATGGAAGGTCGACGTGCTCGAACCCCACACCTCGGCTCCCTTCACCGGTGCCGACACCTATCGCGTGTTCGGCTTCCACGTCAGGTAAGCGCGACCCGTCAGTTGTCGGCCCGGCCCTTCGGGGGGCGGTCCGACGACTGACGGCGCGGCCCCGCGACCACCTCGGTGCACGGCTCGGGCAGGCCTTGGTCTGCCGGCCGTCACGACCGTCCCGTGGGTGTGGTGCGGCGTGCTGCTCACCCCCTCCTGCGAGGTGGAACCCGAGTACGCGCGCCGTTCCGTCGAGTGCGCGTCCCGTCTCCTCACCGACGGGGGTACCGCCGACGACGGACGGACCGAGGATCCCTGCGGTGACGAACGCGACCGGCCCGAGGCGCCGGCCGTGCTCGGTCCCTCGGTCCCCCTGCCCGTCGCGGGCGCGGTGCCCCTCCCCTACGGGCTGCTGGGTGTGCGGGTGGGCGAGCACGCGGCCGAACTGGCCCGTCTGCAGGAACTCGCCGTGCGCGGAACGGGCGAAGCCGACGCGTGGCCCTCCAGGGGCCGGCCGGGCATCCATGGTCTTGTCGTCCAGGCACTTCACACCGGCACTCTCCCCGGCCCCGCGGGTCGAAGCCGACCAGGTCGTAGCGCTTGTGGAGCTCCAGGTGCTCATCGGCGGCGAAGAGGGGACGCGTCGACACCCCGGAGCCGCCGGGACCGCCGAAGTCGAAGACCAGGACGCTGACGGCAGCGGTCCACTCCATGCCTCGATCCTTCCGGCCCGGGCACCCCCGTAGGTCGACCGTCAGGAGGAGCCTCGTCCGGACCGCGAGGTCCGGTGCCCCGAGCCGGCTGCGGACTCGGCGATCTGGAGCCGTCCCTCCTTGTCATGCGGAGCACCCCACCACGTCACGCCGGGTTTCCCAGCCGGCGCACGCTCTCACCGGGACGCCCCTTCGTCGCCGCCGTGCCGCTGCTCGTCCCGGGACGTCCGATCAGGCATCGAGTGCGCGCGCCGCTCCCGCGCCACGAGGAATGCCGCCACGACCGACAGCATCAGGAAGAGCAGGGCCCCCCGCCCGACACCACCGTCAGCGCGGCTGCTCCGCCGCCCCCGACATCCTCTTCACGGGCGACTGCCTGCGGATCGTCCGCCCGGTATCGGACGGCCAGCCGGGCACTGGAGGTCCGCCGTGCGCCCTTCGGTGTCCGATGTCTCGACGAAGGTCATCAGCGAGAAGGCCGGCGGCCGGGGCCGGGCCGCCAAGGAGACGATCGGGACCGTCGCCCCGACGCCCGGCCGGGTGGCGGGGCGGGCGGTTCTGCTGATCGCGCACACCGGACTGGTGACCTGCGACTTCACGATGCACAGCACTCGGTGATCCAAGTGACGGTCCCTGGGCTACCTGCCGTTCAGGTGTGTGGCCAGGCGCGAGAGCAGAGGCAACGCCGCCTCAAGCGTCTTTCGTTCATCGGAACTGAGGACATCGTTGATCGCGGTGCCGAGCCAGTCGGCACGCCTTCGGCGCTCCTCGGCCAGACGGCCACTTCCCGTCGGGGTGAGGTGGAGCAGCAACTTGCGCCCGTCACTGGGGTGCGCCTCGGCACGCACAAGGCCCTGAGCCAGGAGCTCCTTGACCGCCTTGGCGGCCGACTGGTGACTGACTCCCCGCTGTTGTGCGATGTCGGCGGTGGTCAGCGGGCCGCTGCGGTCCAGGTAGCCCAGGACGGCGGCCTCGCCGGGCGGCATCTTGTCGGCGGTGCGCACAGTGCGCACGAGCCGTCCGACAGCCAGGCGAAGCTCTTCAGCCAGCTGATTCTCGTCCATGAGGCCAGCTTACCCGTACCCATCAACCAAACTGTACACCTTGGCTGCATTCTGCTCTCCTGCTGCAGGGGAGCCCCGACCCTCGCTGTCGCGAGGGGGAGGGGGTGCCGGAGTCGAGCCGCAGGCGACCCTCGCGACGCGATGTCTACAGCCATACTGTACAGTCTGGTTGTAGAAATTCGGTCGGCTCGGAAAGGATCCGCTGTGCAGCTCACCAAGCACGCCCACGCCTGCGTCACGCTCGAGAAGGGCGGCACCCGCCTGGTCATCGACCCCGGCACCTTCACCCCGGACGCGGCAGAGGCCGTCGCCCGGGCCCACGCCGTCCTGATCACCCACGAACACTTTGACCACTTCGACGAAAAGCTCGTCGCCGCTGCTCTCGAAGCCCGGCCCGGGCTGCAGGTCTACGGCACGGCCGCTGTCGCGGCCGCCCTCGGCAACCACGAGGGCCGCGTTCACGCCGTCGCCGCAGGCGACACCTTCAGCGTCGGTTCCCTCACCGCCACCGTCCACGGCCACCGCCACGCGCTGATCCACGCCGACATCCCGTGCCCCGACAACGTCGGCTACCTCCTCGACGACGGGGCCGTCTACCATCCCGGCGACGCCTACTTCGTGCCCGACGCTCCCGTACGCACCCTCTTGCTGCCGACCAGCGGCCCCTGGACGAAGCTCGGCGAAGCCGCCGACTACGTCCGCGCAGTCGGCCCCGAGCGCATCATCCAGATCCACGAACTCATGCTCAGCGACCTCGGCCGGCACTCCACCGCCCATCTCCTCGGCGAGAAGGGCCTGACCGGTATCCCGATCGACCGCCTCGAGCCCGGCACCACCGTCCAGCTGTAGGCCTCCGGCCCCCGGGGAGCGGCTGGGTCCGGACGCCTCGGTGCGCGGCAACCGGAACCTTCGCGGGTGAACGTGACCACGCTCGCCGCCCTGATACGCGACCGCCTCAAGAGGACGGCTCACGGTGGCGCGCTCTGCCCGCGGGGAAGATCGCCACCACCGTGCCGGCAGTGCTGCGCTGTGACCGGCGACCCGGCGACCCGTGACACTCCGCGTCACTGATCACCCGGGCCGCCTCCGCCGCCTCCTGTCCGGTGGAGGGTCACAGCGGGCCCAGCGCCTCCTCCGGTGCGGCTGCCAACTCCAGGGTCTCGAGCACGGTGAGCAGTTGCCGCTCCTCGTAGCGGAAGTGGTTCTCCATGATCGCGGCAACGCCCTCGAGGTGCTGGTCGAGTTCCTCGGGCGGTGCGGCCCGGTCGACAGCGTCGCGCAGGCTGCCCAGCAGGTGGGCGATCATCGAGTGGTCCTGCTCGAGCGAGCGCAACACCGGGCGCAGCTTCGGGTGGGCGGCTGCGATGGCCGGGAACAGGGTGCGGTCTTCGCCCCGGTGGTGGTCGTCGAGAGCCGTGCAGAAGCCGTGACAGTACAACAGCAGTTCACGGGTGGCCGCCTCACCGGGGGTGCCGTCGGCGAGGGATGCGCGGGTCACGGACAGCGCTTCGCGCAGTCGGCCGTGCACCCGGCGGATCTCTTGGCTCCAGGCGACGAGCCTGGTCGTCTCGCGCTCAGTCACGCGAGAGCGAAGGGTGCGACGAGTGCATCGTCGACCTCCTTCGATCCGGCGCCTCCATGCCTGGCACGGTCTGCCACCAGCACGCGACGCTTCCCGCACACTACCGTGTCCACCGCCGTCGACACCACCGCCGTCCCCCCGCCGAGTGGGCCCGACCTGAATGAGCACCGTGGTGAACCGCGGACCGTGCCACTTCCGCTGCTCCGGCAGTGACCGTCCCCCGGGCTTTTCCGCCCGCCCGGTTCGGGAGCGGACAGGCACCAGTCCCGTAGGCGTCCTCTTCCCCGCGCCGGCGAGCACCGACTCGACCGCGGGATGAGGAAGGGGCGGTCTGCCGCGGAGAACCTCCTGCGTCGTCGACCGCGAAGGCCCGGGCACTCGCGGGTCGTTCCCGTGCAGGCGTGAACAAGCAACGGGCGCAACACCTTCACACCCGCACGCCATCGCCGGACCCGGCCGGGGCACCCGCTCACAGGTCGCCTTCCGGGAAGGGGGAACCGGTGATCCTGACCGCGTGCCTGCTGCTGCCGGCCATGGCAGTACTGCTGTACACCACGAGCCGCGTCGAGGAATGGCTCAACCGCACCGCCCAGCCGCCCCGTCACGCCCGCCGCCGACACCTGCGCCTGATCCCCGGCGGCGGGCAAGCGGCAGACCCGGCCCGCGCAAGCGGTCGGCGGCACAGGAAGCCCGACGCGGCCTGATCAACACGCTGAGCCGCTTCCTGCGTCCGGCGCGCCGCACGGTGACCGGGCGGTCGGTGTCCTTCAGGGCGTGCAGAGGGGCAGGACGGTGGTGAGTTGGGTGAGGTGGTCGGGGTGGACGCGGATCCCGGGTAGCCAGAGGCGTTGTCCGTGGTGTGTGACCTGGAGCCAGATGCTGGTGTGCTTGTGGTTCTCGTCGGTGACGGTGACGCCGTTGGCGATGGTGCAGTGAGCCTGAAGGAGGTCGCGGTGCCAGACGCGGCCCGCGGAGTTGGTGGTGTTGTAGGGGCGGTAGGGGTTGTGGGCCAGGGACAGCGCGCAGGTGCTTGTGCGGGGTTTCTGACATGGCTTCTCGACGTTGTGGACGAGGACGCCGGCGCTGCCGGCCGTACCGGCCGCGGCACCCTGCGCGGGCGTGGCGCCGGGCTCGTTCTGTGGGAGAAGCAGGAGCAGCAGGCCCGCCACCAGCCCGCCGGCCACGAGGAGAGCGGCGGCCGTGACGATGATCCGGCGGCGGGACCACGGCCCGAGCAGCCGGAGCCGTCGGAGCGGGGGCGAGGCCCCGGCAGTCTTCTCGCTGTCGCTGTCGCCGGGGGTGACGGCGACGGCCGGCGCCTCGTGGCGGATGGGGTCGGCCGCTTCCCACAGGGCGCGGTAGGCGGCGGGGTCGGCGCCCAGTGCCCGGCACAGGTCCCGCACCACGGGCCAGGCGGGCACGGTCTCGCCGCGGAGGTAGCGGGAGAGGGACGAGTCGCTGATGCGGACCTGGGCCTCCAGGCTGCGCAGGGTGCGCCCCGACTGCTGCTGCAGGCCGCGCAGGGCGTCCCCCAGCTTGCGTGCTGCCGCGCGGGGGTCCGGTTGTGGACCGGTCATCGATCGGGCCTTTCCGCGAAGAGGGGCGACCGTGTCCCGGCCGGCTGTCCCGTGTCCCGGGACAAGCACGTCCCGGCAGGTCAGGAATGTATTTATCCCGACATCGGTGAAGCAACCGGGATCTGGTTGTAGGGGTGCCGTTTTCTGCGCAAACTCGGCATACCGGCTGAGCGGATCACCCCCGAGGGTGAGCGCGCCGGTACTCGTGGCCGTGTCGGCGGACGCCGCACGGACCGCTCGACCCCTCTACCGGAAGGATCTTCATCATGCGTGTACGCATCGCACTGTCCGCCTTCGCAGCCCTCGCCGCCGTCGGACTCGGCGGCGTGGGCGCGGCGGCGCCGGCCGTCGCCGCGCCCGACGCGGCCTCCCACCAGGTGTCGGCCGTCCAGGCGGCCGACGGCCTCGACGTCCACCGCGGCAAGTACGTGACCCTGGGCGGGTGCCAGACCGCCGGTCAGCAGGGCATCGACCGCGGGCACTGGGACCGCTACCAGTGCGCCGAGGGCACCTTCTTCTGGAACCTGTGGACCAACCGCTGAGCACGTGACGTTGTCGGTGGCCTCCTCCGCTCATGCCGCAGGAGGCCACCGACGGCCCGGGCCGCCCCCGTGCCGTCCACCGCCTGCCCGTGGCCTCCGGCAGACCACCGTCAGGTGATCCACCCGTCAGGTGATCCGTCCGCCTGGCCGGCCGACAGACCTGCGGACGCATCTCCCGGGATCCGGCAGTACAGTGCTCGCGCCGTCGACCGGGGTGCAATGATCACCCAGCGGCTTGTCCCGGTGGACCGACCGGCTGCCTCGGGCCGCGCCGCGACAACACGACCGACGGAAGGGACCCGGCATGCGCAGACTCGTCCACTACATCGCCACCACCCTCGATGGCTTCATCGCGGGCCCGGACGGGGCGGATCCCACCGGCCCGAACGGCTTCTGGCCCCTGTCGGAGGACTACATACAGCACCTCGTGGCCGAGTACCCGGAGACGTTGCCTGTCCAGGCCCGGCAGGCACTGTCCGTCACAGCGGAGGGCACGCACTTCGACACCGTGCTGGAGGGACGGCGCAGCTACGAGATCGGTCTTGCGGCCGGTATCCCCGACGCCTACCCCCACCTGCGTCACCTGGTCTTCTCCCGGACCTTGACCGAGAGCCCGGACCCGGCAGTCGAATTGGTCGCCGACGACCCGGTGGCGACCGTGCGGGAGCTCAAGCGGCAGGACGGCAAGGACATCTGGCTCCTTGGCGGCGCCGAGCTCGCGGGCTCCCTGTACACCGAGATCGACACGCTGATTCTCAAAGTCGGCCCGCTGACCATCGGCGACGGGATCCCGTTGTTCTCCCGCAAGGCCGCCTTCGACCCGCGCACCTGGACACTCGCGGACCACACGGTCCTCAAGGGCGGCGCGGTGTTCCTCACCTACACGCGCGTCAGCAGCTGAGCGTTCCGGGCGGAAGGCGTTTGTGCGAAGCCGGGCGCGGATGCGCTCAGGGAGTCGCTCAGACGCCGCCGTCATGGCCGCATGCCACGGCCGTGAGCGGCTGCGGCCCGAAGTGGGCAGGGCGGGACCCGGGTCCGTCGAACCGCCTCGTACGTCGCTCGCGGGCGGAGGACGATCTGGCGGGGAAGCCGTGCGACAACGGATTCCACCGAACCCGGCGGTGCCGCCGGGTTCGGCCGAAAGAGCTGAACCCGTACCGGGAATCAGGCCGCGACGAGCTCCTGCTCGCGGTCCGGCGTCTCGACCCTGGGCTTCCTGTTCGGCAGCGAGAGCCGGAAGACCTTGCGCCACGCGGAGAACACCTGCTTGGGCAGCGGCCCTGCGACGTACTCCAGCTCGTACTTCTCGAACAGCGCGCGCACCTTCACCGCGACCTCGGCGTACCGGTTGCTCGGCAGGTCCGGGAACAGGTGGTGCTCGATCTGGTGCGACAGGTTGCCGGTCATGAAGTGCATGGCCTTGCTGCCGCTGATGTTCGCCGAGCCCATCATCTGGCGCAGGTACCACTGGCCGCGCGTCTCGCCCTCGATCGACCGGCGCTCGAAGACCTGCACACCCTCGGGGAAGTGCCCGCACATGATCACCGAGTGGGACCAGAGGTTGCGGACCAGGTTCGCGGTGAACGTCGCGGCGAGCGTGGTGAGGAACGACGGGCCCGACAGCAGCGGGTGGACCACGTAGTCCTTGAGCACCTGCTTGCGGATCTTGCGGCCCACGGCCCTGGCCCGCGCGCGGAACTCCGGGTCCTTGCGGCGGCGCTTGTGCAGGTTCTTGCCGAGCTCCAGGTCGTACGCTGCGATTCCGTACTCGAAGAAGCAGGCGTTGATGAAGTTCCACAGCGGCTGGCCGAGGTGGAACGGGTGCCACTTCTGGTCCTCGTCGACGCGCATGATGCCGTAGCCGAGGTCGTTGTCCTTGCCGATCACGTTGGTGTACGTGTGGTGCAGCTCGTTGTGCGAGTGCTTCCACTGGTCGGAGGGCGAGACGTGGTCCCACTCCCAGGTGGTGGAGTGGATCTTAGGGTCCCGCATCCAGTCCCACTGGCCGTGCAGGACGTTGTGGCCGATCTCCATGTTGTCCATGATCTTCGCCACGGACAGACCGGCGGTGCCGATGATCCACGCGGGCGGGAAGAACGAGAACAGCAGCACGCCCCGGCTGACCAGCTCCAGCTTGCGCTGCGCCGAGATGACCCTACGGATGTAGGCGGCGTCCTTCTCGCCGCGGTCGGCGATCACCTCGTCGCGGATCGCGTCCAGCTCGCGGCCGAGCTCCTCGATCTGCTCCGCGGTCAGGTGGGCGGTGGGGTCGATGGCGGTCAAGGTGCTCCTACCGTTCGATGTCGCAGGGGCCCGCCGCGGCGGACACGCAGGTCTGGATGAGGACGCCCGGCTCGGCCTCGGTGATCTCGCCGGTGCGCAGGTCGCGGACGGCGCCCGCCTTGAGCGGAGTGATGCAGCCGAAGCAGATGCCCATGCGGCACCCGGAGGGCATGAGCACGCCGGCCTCCTCGCCGATGTCCAGCAACGGCGTGGCGCCGTCCGCGTCGACGGTCTTGCCGGTGGTGCTGAACGTGACCTCGCCGCCGTCGCCGGCGACGACGATGCCGGGGCGGAAGCGTTCGGTGTGCAGGCGCTCCTGGACGCCGTGCTCGCTCCAGTGCTCTTCGGCGGCGTCGAGCAGGCCTGCGGGCCCGCAGGCCCAGGTCTCGCGCTCGGCCCAGTCGGGCACGAGTTCGTCGAGACGGGCGACGTCGAGCATGCCGTCCGTGGCGGTGTGCACCTCGGTGAGCCGCAGCTTCTTGTCCGCGACCAGGGCGTGCAGTTCGTCACGGAAGATCACGTCTTGCGGCCGTGGCGCGCAGTGGACCATGACGACGTCGTCGAACCCGGTGTCGCGCAGCATGCCCATGACGGGCGTGATGCCGCTGCCGGCTGTCAGGTAGAGCACCTTGGCGGGCTTGGCCCGCGGCAGCACGAAGTCACCGGTCGCCTGGTCGAGCTGGATCAGAGTGCCCGGTTTCGCCTTGCGGACCAGGTGGTTGCTGACCTTGCCGTCCGGGATCGCCTTCACGGTGATCGTGACGCGGCCGTCCTGACGGTTCGTCGGCGAGGTGATGGAGTAGGCACGCCACAGGCGCACCCCGTCGACGTCGACCCCGATCCGCACGTACTGACCGGCCGTGTGGCCGCGCCAGCCCCGTCCCGGTCTGATCACGACGGTCGCGGCGTCATCCGTCTCGCGGTGCACGGCCTCGATGCGCCCACGCAGGTCAGCGCCCGCACGCAGCGGGCTGACCAGGTCCAGGTAGTCCGACGGCAGCAGCGGCGTCGTGACCATCTCCAGCAGTTTCCACGCCCTGCTGCGCAGGGCTGCACTCGTCATGACTCCAGCTTGCTGCGCCTCAAGGCGTAAAGTCCTGACCGCAGGACGTAAATCTGGTCGACTGAATTGTTCGCAGGGAACAAAAACGTGAGTCATGCAATCCGGAGGGCCAGCGAACTGGCCCTGGACGAGACGACGGTCACCGCCCTTCGGGCCGCGCTGAAGACCACCGCCGACGAGGTCGTCCAGGCGATCATCGACGAGGTCCCTCCCTACGCCAACGCCCTTTCGGGCCACATGGGCGCCACCATCCGCCGAGCCGTCCGCACCGCCCTGGGGCACTACCTGGACCTCGCGAGCGGGAACGCCACGGGCGGCGACGGCGGTGACGCAGCCTACGAGCTGGGCCGCGGCGAGGTGCGCGACGGCCGTTCGATGGACGCCCTGCTCAGCGCCTACCGCGTCGGCGCCCGCGTGGCCTGGCGATGCCTGGCAGCGGGTGCCGTGTCCACAGGTCTGCCCGCCACCGAGGTCGCCAAGTTCGCCGAGCTGACCTTCGCCTACATCGACGAGCTCTCCGCCGCGAGCGCCGCGGGCCATGCCGACGAACTGGCCGCCCGGGGCAGGGAGCACGAGCGCCACCTGGAACACCTGGCCCGCGACCTCCTCTCCGGCGCGAGCCCGGACGTGCTGCTGGCCTCTGTTCAACGGGCCGGATGGCAGCCTCCGGCTTCGCTGACCGCGGTCCTGCTGCCCGCCGACCAGGCCCGGCCCGCCTACCGCGCGCTCGACCCGAACACCCTCGTCCTCGACGATCTGCCGGACGCCACCGGTGTGCTGCTCGTCCCTGATGCCGACCGGTCACACCTCTTGCGGCAACTGACCGGCCGCACCGCCGTGGTCGGCCCGGCCCGGGCATGGACTCGTGTGTCCGCCTCGTACGCACGAGCCGTACGCGCGCGCTCCCTCTCCCCTGATATCCGCGACACCGAGGACCACCTGCCCGAGCTGGTGCTGAGCGCCGACGTGGACGCGTTCGCGGACCTGCGTGCCCGAGCCCTCGCACCGCTGCGGACCTTGCCCGTCGCGACCGCACGACGGCTGGAGGAGACGTTGCGGGCGTGGCTGCTGCACCAGGGCAGGCGGGAGGAGGTGGCGGCGGAGTTGTTCGTCCACCCCCAGACGGTCCGGTACCGGATGTCGCAGCTGCGGGAGCTGTTCCCGGATCTCGCATCGCCACACCGGGTCCTTGAGCTGACGCTGGCGGTCGGCCTTCGGGGCAGCTGACGCGTACTGCCTCGTTCTCTTTTCCGGACCGGGAGGACGATCACGATTCGGCACCCCTCCGTGCGCGAGGAAGGCGGTCCCGCACGTGCTCCATCACGGCGACACGTCCGAGCTGCCAGAGCCGTGACCGGCGATTTCTGTGTGGGGGTGCGCCTTGTGGCGACCGAAGGCGCATCCGATGGCCGCTCGTCCGGCGCGGAGCGTGCCCCGGCGCAAGGACCGGCAGGCCCACCTCCGGCACCGTGCCAGGGCAGGCGATCCGAAACCGCTGTCACGGGAACGGGGTTTGTGGCGGACCGCGGGCCACCGCCGCGTTCCAGGGGAACACCCGCGCCGTTCTGCCGGCGGCAGAGCGGCGGCCCGACCGGACTCGACGATCACTACGGTCCAGTCGCATGACGACGATCACAACGCGCACGGTCGCGTACCCGGCCGACGGTCTGACGATGATCGGGTACCTCGCACTCCCGGCCGGAGTCGATCGCCGGCCCGCGGTGCTGCTCGGGCCGGAGGGCATGGGGCTCAGCGACGTCGAGCGCCGCCGGGCCGATGCTCTCGCCGAGCTGGGATACGTAGCGCTGGCCTTCGACCTTCACGGCGGGCGCTATGTGAGTGACCCCGAGGAGATGCTGGCCCGTTGCATGCCGCTGCTCGCCGACCCCGACCGGATGCGGGGCATCGGCCATGCGGCGCTCGACGTGTTGCGCGCCGAGCCGCGGACCGACCCCGACCGGATCGCCGCCGTCGGCTACGGCACCGGGGGCGCCGTCGGGCTGGAACTCGGGCGCGCCGGCGTCAACCTGCGTGCGATCGGGACAGTCAACGCGCTGACCACGGGCCGACCGGGCGAGGCGGCGCGCATTCGCTGCCCGGTGTGGGCCGGGGTCGGGTCGGAGGACCCGATCATGCCGCCCGCGCAACGGAACGCGTTCACCGCCGAGCTGCAGGCCGCGGGCGTGGACTGGCGCCTCGTGGTCTACGGCGGCGCCTTGCACGCCTTCCACCACCCGCCGGTCGACCATCCCGTGGTCCCCGGCGTCGGCCACCACCCACGGCACGCGCAGCGAGCCTGGCACGACGTCGTCGACCTGCTCGCCGAGTGCCTGCCCGTCACGGAGTGACCTGGTCGGCAACCGCGGTTCCGGGCCGCGGACCCGGCCCGCCGGCCGCCACCGGCTCCGGTGGCCGCCCCCCTCGACGCGGTCGGCGGCCGGCGGGATCGGCCTGCCGCCCGGGCCCCTCGCGAGGACCGCCCGGTCCCACTCGACCTGGACAACACGAGGCCGGCGCCACCGGCGCAGCGGATCGAAGGTGTTGCTGCGGACGCTGTCCGGCCGGTCGTCCCGAGCGACGAAGCCGCAACGCGTCACCGCCCGCACCGCCTTGCCGGGCGGCGCCGTTGCAGGACGAAGCCCTCGGTGGCGTCGCCTGGGGCATTCGGCGGCGGTCGGTCGCGCGCGGACTCGGTCCAAGGCGCGGAGAGCCGTGTCCGGCCGACAGCGGACGCCGACATGGCTTTGCCCGTGGGAACGGACAGCAGGGGCTCGTCGGTGCCGGAGGCGGAGGGCGCCGGGGACGCATCGAACCGTGCGGGAGCGCGGGCGGCGCCGAGGGCGTACCGGCTGCAGGTGGGCCGGATCATCAGCTCCGTCAGATGTGCTGTACACATGTCCGATGACCACTTCGCAGTTCCAGCTTCGCTGTGTCACCGAGCAGGAGTTCGTGCCCTGGGCGCGCATGATCGCCGACACCTACGGCCTGGACCGGTCGGAGGAGGAGCTGGCCGATCAGCGAGCCGCGACGGATCTCGCCCGCACCCTGGCCGTGTTCGACGAGGGCGAGCCGGTTGCCGGGGCCTCCGTCTACAGCCGGATGCTGACCGTGCCCGGCGGCGTCCTGCCCGTGGCGGGGATCGCCTCGGTGGGCGTGGCCCCGACGCATCGTCGTCGCGGCATCCTCACCTCGATGATGCGCGCCCAGCTGACCGACCTGCACGAGCAGCGACGGGAGCCGGTCGCCGCGCTCCGTCCCTCCGAGGCCGGCATCTACGGACGGTACGGCTATGGCCCCGCGACCGTCGGTCATCGCATGCGGTGCGACCGGCGTGCCATGCGGTTCCGCCCGGACACCGATTTCGGCGACGGGACCGTCCGGCTGCAGCACCCCGTCCAGGCCCGCCCCCTCCTCGAGGAGATCTACGACCGGGTCCGCGCCACTACGGTCGGCTGGCCCGACCGGCAGGCGGCCCACTGGGCGGTGCGCCTGGCCGACCATCCGCACCGGCGCGGCGGCGCGACCTCGCTCCGGGGCGCGGTGCACCGGGAACGCGACGGACGTGCCACCGGCTACGCGCTCTACCGGCACGGCTCCGTGCCGGACGGGTCCGGCGGCAGTGCCGGGGTGGTGGAGGTGGTGGAGCTGGCGGCGTGCTCGCGCCGGGCGTATGCGGCGCTGTGGCGCTTCCTCGCCGGTATCGACCTGGTGACCTGGATCGACTACGAGGGGGCCGTGGACGAGCCCTTGCCCCACCTGCTCCTCGAGCCCCGGGCGGTCCGGGCCGCGCCGGTGGACCGCCTGTGGCTGCGACTGGCCGACGTGGACAGGGCCTTGACCGGCCGGAGGTACAGTCTTCCGCTGGACCTGGTGCTGGATGTGCGGGACGACTTCTGCCCGTGGAACAGCGGGCGCCACCGGCTGCAGGCGGAAGCGGGGAACGTCCTCTGCGAGCCCACGACCGCTCCGGCCGACCTGCGGCTGACGGCGGCGGAACTCGGGGCGGCCTTCCTCGGCGGCACCTCGCTGACGGCCCTCGCGGCCGCCGGCCTCGTCGAGGAACTGCGGGGCGGTGTGCTCTCCCGGGCCTCGGCGGCCTTCCGCGGCGAACGCGAACCCTGGTACCCGGGCGGCTGGGCCTTCCCGCTCTACTGAACAGTCCCTCGGACGCCGCTCCCGCAGACGGCCACCGCGGTGCTGTCGTTGCCCAGGTCCGGGACGGCAAGAGGAACGCCCTTGTCCCGCCCGCGGTGGTGACGGGGCGTCCAGGTCGAGCACCCCTGCCCCGCGGGGCCGGACCGCCGTGGACGTCCGGAGCCGGAGGGAGCCGACGAAACCGCCGCCCGGAGCAAGAAAGCGGAACAGGGCGCACCGCACCCGGCGCAGGCCATGGACGACCCACGGAAAGAGGGTTGTCCGTCCGCCTTTTCCGGAGGATTTCCCTCCCCTTCATGTGTCCCGCGGACCCGCCCGCAACGAATTCCGTACCGAAGGCGTGCGCCAGCGGCGTATATCGGCCAAATCTGCGCCGGAGACGACGGAAGACTCATGTGCGGGCCGACGCGGGCCCTATAGTCGGACCGCGAAAAACGATCGATAAAGACGGTTCAAGGCGGCGCTTGCGCCGCCTTTCCGCCGTGCAATGCATTACCGACGGACCGCAAGGCCCCGTTGGGTCCATTCAACGCACTTTCGGTTTCGCTTTCTCGCACGGAGGAGTTCCCATGTCCGACCTCGCGCGCACCGCCCCGGACCTCCAGGACCTCGACCTGGACCTCAGCGACCTCACCGTCACGGCCATGCGCGACACCGTCGCGCTGCCCGAGGGCGGGGCGTCCTGGGGGTCCTGTTCCTGCCAGGGCTCGTCGTCCTGCGCCCAGCCCGAGCCCCAGCTGGAGACCGGCGTCGTCGACGCCGGCTGATCCGCACCCGCACCCACGACACACCGGACCGCAACGTCAGAAGGGAGAAACCGATGTCCGACACCAGCGTCACCCCGGACCTCGACCTCGCGGACCTCGACCTCGGGGACCTCACCGTGACCTCCATGCGCGACACCGTCGCGCTGCCCGAGGGCGGCGCCTCCAACGGTGCCAGTTCCTGTTCCTGCAGCTCGTCCTCGTGCGCGCAGCCGCAGCTGCCCGTACCGCTGTAGGTCCCGGTCACACCGAGTCGTCGGCCGCGCGACCCGTGACACACCACGGGAGCACCTGACCGGCCGACGTGCGTCGCGGGCCGGCCACCCGGTGGCCGGCCCGCGACGGTGCCGCACCACGGGGACCACGGGCACGAAGGGACGGGACAGCCCATGCCGCACACCGCGAGCGCCGACACACCACCCGGACACGACGGTTACCTCGTCGACTCGGCGCCCTACGCCCTGGTACGCGCCACCGTGCTGACCTGCCCCGCGCAGTCTCCGGCCACGGCGGCGTTCCGTGCCGCCCTCGCCCGCCTCACCTCGCTCGAAGTCGCGCTGCGCGCGCTCCGCGAGCCGCTCTGCGACGACCTGTACGCCAGCCGGTCCGGCCACGGGGAGCAGTACCACCGTGACGTCGTCCTGCCGCTGCGCCGCGCGCTGCACAACGGGCGCGAGCCGCGGCCCGCCGTGCTGGACCGCCTGGACGACCTTCCGCGGCGGGTCCCCCGGCTCGCGTCCTGGCTGGCGCTGCGCGACCGTCGCCGAGCCCTGGTGACCGAGCTGAGCGGCGCCGCCGAACCGGCACTCGCGGCCGAGCGGGCGGCCCTCGCCGCCCTGTGCCGGGAACCCGCGCTCGCCCGGGCCGTCGCGCTCACCAGCGGCGACCTGCTGCGCGCGGTCGAACGCGCCGGCCGCCGGGCCGACGACCGCAAAGCCCGCAAGGAGGAGCCCACGGTGCTGCGCCACGCCCTGCGGGCCGGCACCAAGACCAGTCCCCTCTCGTGGTTCACGGCCGTCGGCTGGGGCCGGCCGGCCCCACCGAGCCCCGGCCGCCCGCGCGTGCGGTCGTGGGGCGAACAACTCCTCCTGGACGGCCCTCTGCACGCGTCGGTGAAGGTCAACCGCACCCTGACCACCGCCCTCGTCGGAGCCCTGCTGGCCGACCCGCGCCACGGCGCCGGGCTTCCGCACCGCGTCACCAGCACCGCGCGCGTCTTTGAGGGACGCGCGACGTACGCCCGCGACCGGGTCGTCTTCGCCGGTGGCCGCTACCTCGTCACCGACGAGGACGCGGCGGAAGTGGCCTTCAACGGGTCCCTGCGGCTCCTCGCCCCGTACGCCGGGGCTCCCGCTCCGCTCGACGAGATGGCGGAGCTGCTCGCCTCCGCCCTGCCCGGGACGCCCGACACGAACCGTGCGGCGGCGCTGGCCTTCCTCGAACGCCTCCGGCAGGCGGGCCTGCTGGTGCCCACCGATCCGGTCCCGCCGCAGGACCCGGACCCGGCGGGCCGGCTGGCCGCGTGGCTCCGCACGCTCCCCGGCGTCGGCGGGCAGGGCCCCGAGGCGGCCGGCCGCCTCGCGGACCGGCTGGCGGAACTGTCCCGTGAGACCTCGGCGTTCGCCTCCGCACCCGCGCCGCGGCGCCCGGCCCTCCTCGCCGGGCTCGCCGACGGCTGGACCCGGCTGCTCGCCGACGCCGGACGGCCCGTCCCGACGGGCTCGGCGCCGCTGAACGTCCTCTCCGAGGACGTCGTGGCCCCGCGGCCGGTGCCGCTCGACGGATTCCTCGACGGGGCCGACCACGAGGCCCTGGGCGAAGTCACGGCACTGGCCGAGCTGTTCGACCTCGCCCACGTGATGCGGCGGGCCGTCCGCGACCGGTTCGTGGAGCGGTACGGCGCGGGCGGGAACTGCCCGCACCCCTGGGAGTTCGGCGCCGAGGTGGAGGAGGCCTGGGAGCGGGCCGCCCGCGTCACCGCCCCGGGCCGGGAGGATCCGGCCGGGTTCCCCACCGGCGTCGGGGCGCTCATGGCCCTGCGCGCCGAACTGACCGACGCCGTGCGCACCGCCGCGGCCGGACCGCCGGACGGCACGGAGGTCCTGCTGCCGGCCGACGCCGTCAAGGGACTGGGCGAGCGGCTGCCGCGCTGGGCCGTCGAACGCCCCCTGAGCTACGCGTACTTCCTCCAGCGGGACCCGGACGGCGGGCTGCTCTGCGTGAACCGCGTGTACGGCGGCTGGGGCCGGTTCACCAGCAGATTCCTCGACGCGCTCGACCCCGGTGCGGCCGAGGAGGTGGCCGCGCAGCTGCGCCGCGGCCTCGGACCGGGCGCGCGCGCCGCGCAGATGCGACCGGTCGGAGGGTTCAACGCCAATCTGCACCCACTGCTCGTCGAGGACGACATCGGGCCCGACCGCCGCTGGACCTCGCTGGCCGAGGCGGACGTGGAACTCTTCCACGACGAGGCCGGCGACCAGGTGCGGTTCCGGGTCACGGCCACCGGCGAACCGCTCGACGTGCTCTACCCCGGCTTCCTCGCCCCGCTCATGCTGCCGCGGCGCATCGCGGCACTGCTGTCCGACCACCCGCACGGCGTGGTGGACTTCCGGTCGCTGCCGCCCCGGCACTCCGTGGACGCCCCGGGGGGCGAGGTGGTCCTCGCCCCCCGGCTGCGCCACCGGCACGTCGTCCTGCACCGCCGCCGGTGGAGCCTGCCGGCCGGAGTGGTGGGGGCCCTGCACGCCGAGCTGACGGCGGCCCCCGGGACCCCGGTGGAGCCCGTGGCGCGCTGGCGCGCCCTGCTCGGCCTGCCCGACCAGGTCTTCCTGCACCCCGCGCCCACCGCCCCCACCGGCCGGGTGACCGAGGACTTCCTGGCGCACCTGCGCCGCCCCAAGCCCCAGTTCGTCGACCTGGGCAATCCGCTCCACCTGCGCTGCCTGGCCAAGTGGCTCTCCCGCCACCGCGGCGGCGCGGTCCTCGAGGAGGCGCTGCCCGCGCCGGGCGGATCCGCCGTGCCGACCCGTGCGGTGGAGCTCGTCACGGAGACGTACCGGGCGGGGAGGCCGCGATGACGTCCACCCCGCTCCCGGCGGACGGCGGCACCGACGAGGTGCTCGACGTGGTGGCGTACTACCACCAGCCGGTCAAGGCACGGCTGCTGCGGGAGGCGGTGCTGCCGCTCACGGCGGAGTGCCGGGACCGGGGCCTGGCCGCCCACGTCGAACGGCACTGGCTGCACGGCCCGCACGTGCGGCTGCGCCTTCGGGGCGCCCCGGCACGGCTCGGGCCGGCCGCCGGGCACGCGGTGCAGGCGTTGCACGACTGGGTCGGCGCCCACCCCTCGCGGTGCGGCCTCACCGACGCCGAACTGCTGGAGCAGGCAGCCCGCAACGGGCGCGCCGAGCTGGTCGCGCCGCCCTACGACCCGATCGTGCCGGACAACACGGTGCGCCTCGAACCGGTCGACCTCGCTCCGCTGCGGCGCCTGCTCGGGGACGACGGCGCGGCGCTCCGCGACGACCTGCTGAGCGGCGGGCTGGAGGCGCTCCGGACGGGCGCCGGGTTCCTCGGCGAGCACGGCGACGGCGCGCAGGCGCGGGTGCAGCTCGCCGTCACGGCGCTCGCCGCGCACGCGGCCGCCCACCCCGGCGGGCTCGCGGGCGGCCACTGGTCGTACGTGTCCCACTTGGAGGACTTCCTCGTCCATGACGACCCCCACGGCCGGCTGCGGGAAGGCTTCGACCGGCGCTGGGAGAGCGCGGGCGACACGGTGACCGCGCTGGTCGGCCGGATCGCCGGGGGCGCGGCACGCGGGTGGGAGCGCGACTGGGCCCACTGGTCGGCCGTCGCTTGGCGGCTGGCGCAGGACCGCCACGACGCGGGAGCCGACCTGCACGGCGATCCGCTCCAGTACCGGGAGCGCGCGGCGGCGACCGGGGACGCGGAGACGACGGAACGGTGGAGCCGGGACCTGCGGACCCGCTACAGCGAGTTCCACCGGCTGCTGCGGCGCTCCGACCCCGAGGGGACGATGTGGAGCCGCCCCGACTACCTGATCTACCGGGCCTGCACCAACGCCCTGTACCGGCTCCTCGCGATCTGCGACGTCACGCCGCTGGAACGCTACCTCGCCGCCCATCTCGTCATCCGCGCGGTGCCCCGCCTGACCGGGTGCGACTGGCGCGCCGAGATGGCGGCGGCCGTCGACGCGAGGGAGCGCGGGGCATGACCGCCCCCTCGGCGCCCGGAACCCTTCCGGCGAACGCCCGGGCCGCCGGCGACACGACGGAGCCGCCCCTTCCGCGACTGCGCCCCGACGTGGCCGTCACACCGCTGCGGGCCGGCCTGCACCTGCGCGGACGGCGCGGCAGCGTCACCCTCGAGGGCAGCACGGCGCTGCCCGCCCTGTGGCGTCTGCTGGAGGAGCCCCTGCGCACGGGTGACGCGGCGGAGCTGGACCGCAGGGCCGCGCCCGGCACCCGGGTGCGCGAGGCGCTGGACACCCTCGTCGAGCGTCTGCGGGCCCACGACCTGGTGGTGTCGGCACCGACCGGACGCGCCCCCGACTGGGTCGCGGCGACGGCGGGGCGGCCCGCCGACACCGCCGCCGCGCTGACGGCGGTCCGCGTGGAGGTCGCGTCCGGCGCTCCGGGCGGCCCGCTGGCGGAGGCCGTCTCGCGCGCGCTGTCGGACGCCGGGGCGGCCTGGTCGCACGCCGTGGACCCGGCGCTGCCCGAGGACGTGGTCCTGCTGCGCGAAGCCGGAGGCGGCCGGCGGGCCGTGGCCGTCGGGGCCCGGGGCGGTCGGGGATACGTCACGGCCCCCGGCAGCTCGGAGCAGGTCTCCTCGGACGCGGCCGCGCTCGCCGCGCACCGGCCGTCGGAGTCCGCCGAAGCCGGTCCGGCCGCGTTCGTCGCGCTGCTCGGCGGCTCGGCGGCGCAGCGGCTGCTGTGCGCGGCCGGCGGGCTGCCGGACCCGGCGAGCGAGGGGGACGACCCGCGACTGGTGCCCGGGCTGCCCGCGGTCCTCGTGGCCGACGCCCGGCCCCTGCGGGCCGACTACCGCAGCTGGCTGGGGCCCGGCCTGATCGACGCCGACCGCCGCACCCGCCTGGAGCCGGCCCGGACGCTCGCCGAGGCGCTGGGACGGGTGACGGCCCTCACCGACGAACGCGTCGGGGTCCTGCCGGGCCCGGCGCCGGGATCCCTGCGTCAGTCGCCGGTACCACTCGCCTCGTGCGAACTGCCGGAGGGCACCGTGCTGGCCGGCGCGGCGCGCCTGGACCTGGCCCGTCTGGAGGCGTTCTGCCGGGCCGCGGAGCTGCGGTTGACGGGGCCCGGCGTCGGGCGCGCGTCGGTGGGCGCGGATCCGGCGCACGCCCTGGGCCGCGCCCTGCGCGAGGCCGCGGTGGAAGCCTTCCCGGCCGCGGGCGCGGTACTGCCCGAGGCGCACTGGCGGGAGCATCCGCAGGCCGGCCACTGGTGGACGGCCCTCACCGGGCGCCTCGGCACGCCCGCCCGACTCGAGGTGCGGCGTCTCGCCGACGAGGAGGCGTACCTGGCCGTCGTGCGCGGCGGAACGGATCCGGCCGCCCACGGGCCCGTCCTCGGCGACGCGGTGGAGGCGACGCCGGGCGACGCGGCGGCGTTCGCCGCCCTGTCGGCCGCCGCCGCGGCCGACTCGGCCGCCCAGGGGCTCGTCGTCGGGCACCTCTGCCGGGCGAACGGCGCGGTGGCGGCACTGGCCACGGCGGACGCCCGGACGGCCCCATGGGAGGACAGGGGCTGGACCAACGGCTGGCTGGCGGACCTCGCACTCCGGGAGGCCGCACTGCAGACCGTGCTGCGCCGGCTGACCGGGCTGCGCGTCCGGGAGTCCGGCGACGCCGCCCCTGCGCTCGTCGCGCGACTGCGCGCGTTCGGCTTCTCGGTGCTGTACGGCCGGGGGGAGGGCCGGTGAGTCACGCCGGACGTCCGGTCCTCGGCCCGCTGCCCGTGCCGGTGCTCGACGCCGGGGCCGCGCTCGCCGCGACGGCGGGTCCGGCGGTCGTCCTGCTGCCCCGGTGGACGCTGGAGCTCGCCGAACGGCTCAGCCGCCACGCGCTGACCCACCCCGTACGCCTCGTCCCGGTGCGGTTCGACGGAGCCCTGGCCGTCGTGGGGCCGGTCCTGCGTCCGGGCGCCGTCGCCTGTCTGTCCTGCGTCGAATACCAGCGGCTGGCCACGACGGGCGGGCGGGTGCCGTGGCACAGTCCGGCCCTGGCCCTGGCGGGGGCTCCCTCGGCCGCGCTGGGCGGGGCGACCGGCGCACTCGCCCTCGAACTGCTGGAGGCGGCCGACGGCGATTCGCCGGGACCACGGCCGGGCGCGGACGCCACCGCCACGGTGCACCTCGTCCACCACGGCCGCGCCACCTGGTCCACCCACCGGGTCCGTCCGGTCGGCGGCTGCGCGGTCTGCCGGCCGCTGCCGGACGACTCGGCCGCCGACGTCGTACCGGTGCCGTCGGGCCCCCGCCCGCTGCCCGACCCCACGGTGCTCCGTGGCGCCAACCCCCGTACCGGGGTCGCGGAGTTGCGCGCGGCGCTGCACGACGAGCGGTTCGGCCCGGTGCGCCGGCTGTTCCGCAGCGAGGACTCCGCCTTCTGCCTGACGACGGCGTTCGTCACGGACGGACGGGCGGTGGACGACGGCGGGTACGGGCGGGCCGGCGACTTCCGCACCAGCGAGCGGGTGGCGCTCTTCGAGAGCGTCGAGCGGTTCGCGGGCATGCGGCCGACCGGCCGGCGGACCCGACTGCGGGCGTCCTTCGGTGAACTCGGACCGGACCGGGCCGTGGATCCCGTGCGCCTGGGGCTGCCCGACCCCGCCTACCAGGGCCATCCCGCCTCGCGGACCGTCCCGTACGACCCCGGCCTGGAACTGGACTGGGTCCACGGCTGGTCCCTGACCCGGCGCCGGACCGTAGCCGTGCCCGAGCACGTGGCGTACTGGGACGTGCCGGGCGACCGGCCGCGCGTGGTGTACGAGTCCTCCAACGGCTGCGGGCTGGGCAACAGCCCGGAGGAAGCGGTGCTCTACGGGCTGTTCGAAGTCGCGGAGCGGGACGCGTTCCTGATGGCCTGGTACGCCTCCACCCCGCTCGCCCGCGTGGAACCGCCGCCCGAGGACCTGGAGACGGCCCTGCTGGCCGACCGCGCGGAGCTGGCCGGCTACCGCCTCGTGCTCCTCGACGCCACGAACGACTTCGGCGTCCCGGCGGTCGTCGCGGTCTGCCGGTACGAGGGCTCCCACCCCGCAGCTCCGAGGATGCTGCTGGCCGCCGGAGCCCACCACGACCCGCGCGTCGCGATCCGCTCGGCGGTGGCGGAGGTGGTGACCAACGTCCTGGAGTCCGCACACCGCTTCGGTCCCGGGAACGGACTGCGGGACCCGGCGCGGCTGCTCCCGATGCTCGAGGACCCGGAACTCGTGGTGACCCTGGACGACCACGTGGGGGTGAACTCCCTGGCCGAGGCGGCCCCGCGGCTGGCGTTCCTCTTCGCCGACACTCCGACCCGCTCCGTCGCCGAGGCCTGGCCCGGTGCGCCGGAGCCGGTGGCGGACCTCGGCGTGCTGCTCGACGCGACCGTACGGCGACTGGCCGGCGAGGACCTGGAGGTCATCGCCGTCGACCAGACGGAGCCGGGGCTGAGGGACCGGTTCGGCCTGCACTGCGCCAAGGTCGTCGTACCGGGCTCGCTGCCCATGACGTTCGGCCACGTCAACCACCGCACCCGGGGCCTGCCGCGCCTGCTGCGGACGCCGTACCGGCTGGGCCGCACGGACCGGCCGCTGCGCCCGGACGACCTCGCGATCCACCCCCACCCCTTCCCCTGACCCCGCTCCTTCCCGACCCCGACCCCTGGACGAACGAGGAACTCCATGACGACGACCGGCACCTGGCACAGCTACCACCTCTTCCTGCACTCGGACAGGGAAGACACCGACGCTTTCCTCACCGAGCAGGTGGCCGGGCTGCTGGACGGACTGGTGGGGTCGGGGCAGGCCGCGAAGTGGTTCTTCATCCGGTACGGGGAAGGCGGACCGCACCTGCGGATCCGGGTCGCGGGGCTGACTCCCTCGGCCGCGGCGGAGCTGCCGTCCACGCTGGCCCGGACCGCCAAGGCGGTGCCGTCCGTGGGCGGCCCGTGGCCCTCGCACCACGGTGAGGTCCGCGCGGTGGAGTACGTCCCCGAAACGCGCCGCTACGGCGGACCGCGGGCGCTGCCCACGGCCGAGGACGTCTTCGCGGTCTCCTCCCGGGTGGCCGTGGCGGCGCTGCGCGCGCTCCGGCGGCAGTCGGCCGGCGGGTCGGGCCGGCTGGTCCTCGCGGCCGACCTGGCACACGCCACGGCGTACGCCCTGGGCATGGACCGGGTCGCGGCGGCGAAGTGGCTGCGGGGCCACGCGGCGGGTTGGCGCTGGGTCACCGAGGTGCCCCTGCTCCCGGCCGCGGCCGTGCACATGCGGACCAACTCCGTTTACGCGGCGCAGCGTTCCGCGCTGGGACGCCGGGCGACGTCCCTGTGGGAGGGACTGGCGGAGGGCGGAGCCGGGGAGCCCTGGCTGGTGGAGTGGGCGGACCGGGTCCGCGCGGCGGACGGGACGCTACGAGCCCGGACGGAGTCCGCGCCCGCCGACGTGGACGCGGTGCTGCGGTGGGTGTGGGCGTCGCAGCTGCACATGCTCCTCAACCGGATCGGCGTCTCCCCGGACGAGGAGCGCGCGGTGTGCCGGCTCGCCGCCCGCACGCTGCTGGACACGGACGAGCCGGTGTCGTACTTCCCGCAGGGGCACCGTGCGCCCGACTGGCAGTACCTGGAGAGGAGTCAGATCCGGATCGGCCGCAACGAGGACTCCGCCCTGCGCCAGGCTCCCCCCGACGCGGCGGTCCGGACCGACGGCCTCGAGACGCCGCTGCCGGCGGACCCGCTGCCCGAGGTGTCGTTGTCCGCTGCGCTGGCGGCACGGTCGTCCGCGCGCGGCGAGATCGGCGGGCCGCTGGACGCCGGCACGCTCGGCGCGTTGCTGTGGAACGCGCTGGCGGAGAGCAGCCGGACCCGGAGACGGTTCCCGGACGGCTCGGACCGGATCTACACCCACCGTCCCTACCCGAGCGCGGGCGCCCTCCACACCGCACGGGTGCGGCTGCTCGTCCTCGACGTGGCGGGGCTCCCGGCGGCGACGTACGACTGCGTGCCGGAGCACCGGACGCTGCGCCGGGTGGGTCCGGCGCCAGGGAAGGCCGAAGTCGAGGCGCTGTCGACCTATTTCTCCCGTCCCGAGGAGGACCCGGACCGGGTCGGCGTCGACGGCGCGCCGGTCGTCGCCGGCCTGTACGTGGAGCTGGGCCTGCTGCGCCGGCGCTACGGCCTGCGGGCGCTGCGCCTCGGGCTGCTGGAGACGGGGCACCTGGCGCAGACGCTGCTGCTGACCGCCGCGGCCCTGGGGCTCGCGGGCACACCGCTCGGCGGCTTCCACGACGACCTGGCGCACGAACTGCTGGGCCTGGACGACCTGGACCAGCCGCTCCAGTACCTGCTGCCGCTCGGGCGCCGCACGGACGGCTGACGGCACGGCCCACGGTGGCCGGCGGACGCCGTCACCGGTCGAGCGGCACGCCGGCGGCGGCCGGGGCGGACCGACCGGGGGGCGGCGCGGTCGTCGTCGAGGTCCAGCCGTGCAGGGCCCGCCGGCGGCGGAGTCGGCCAGTGCACCGCTCCGGGTCCGACGGGGATCCGATCGGGCTCGGCGATCCCGCGTTCCGGCTGCCCGACGCACGCGGCGGGGCCGTCGGACCGCGGCCGCCTGCTGGACGGTCCGGGCCGCAGCCGGTGGTCGTGGGCGGTCCGCGCGATGCCCGGCCACGATCCTGACCATGGTGGTAGCCAGGGGAAGGATGTGTATCCGGTCGATCACGGGCGCGGCCGGACTAGGGCCTCTCGTTTGGATCATGTCGCCGTCGCGGGGCTTGGCACGCGCATCTGCCGCGTTGTCGTCAGTTGCCAACGCTCCGCGTTGGCGCCCTCCTCCGCCTTGCATCTGCACGCACCAA
>NZ_JBEORT010000060.1:0-43040 GCF_040302425.1 Streptomyces sp. NPDC126497 | reverse complement strand
GAACCGACCGGGTCGGGGTATCAACATATCTGGCGTTGACTTTTGGCACGCTGTTGAGTTCTCAAGGAACGGACGCTTCCTTCGTACTCACCCTCGCGGGCTTTCCTCCGGGCGCTTCCCTTCGGTCTTGCGTCTCCGACTCTATCAGATCTTTTCCGACCCGATTTCCTCGGTGCTTTCCAGGTTCTCGCTTCCGCGTTTCCCTTTCCGGCGGCTCCGACTTTATCAGAAGTTTCAGGGCGGATTGACCGGCCTTCGTTTTCCGATTCATCGGGAGGCGCTTCTTCGAAATCTGTGTTTCGACGAGAAGCTGACAGACACTCACTGTCGCCTTCCGGGTCAGAACCCATCTCCAGGCAACTGTTCGAATCTACCTCCCCGCCCGACCCGTGTCAACGGCTCCTGCGGGGCGAAGAGGACACTAGCAGCTCAGTGGGCCCTCACGCACATCAGGCAGCCGTGGGCACATCGGCGCTGCGCTCGGATGCCTCCAGGTCACCGGTCTCACCGGCGCGCGCCGCGCGTCCGCCCAGGACGTAGACGTAGACCAGGAAAGCCAGCTCGGCGATGACTCCGATGGTGATGCGAGCCCAGGTCGGCAGGCCCGAGGGGGTGACGAAGCCTTCCACGGCGCCGGAGACGAAAAGGACGAGGGCGAGGCCGATCGCCATGGCCAGGGCTGCCCGGCCTTCCGCCGCCAGGGCCGTGCGTCTGGTGCGGGGGCCCGGGTCGATGACGGTCCAGCCGAGGCGGAGGCCGGTTCCGGCGGCGACGAAGACCGCGGTGAGTTCCAGGAGGCCGTGCGGCAGGACGAGGCCGAGGAAGGTGTCGAGACGGCCGGCGGAGGACATCAGGCCGAAGCCGACGCCCAGGTTCAGCATGTTCTGGAAGAGGATCCAGAGGACCGGGAGTCCGAGGAAGACACCGAGGATCAGGCAGAGGGCCGCGGCCCACGCGTTGTTCGTCCAGACCTGGGCTGCGAAGGAGGCCGCGGGGTGGCTCGAGTAGTAGGTCTCGTACTGGCCGCCCGGGCGGGTGAGCTCGCGCAGTTCGCCGGGGGCCGCTATGGACGCCTGCACTTCGGGATGGGTGCCTATCCACCAGCCGAGGAGCGCCGCGACGGCCGTGGAGAGCAGGGCGGTGGGCACCCACCAGTGGCGCGATGTGTAGACGGCGGCCGGGAAGCCGTGGGTGAGGAAGCGTGTGACGTCCCGCCAGGAGGCACGGCGGGCACCGGTCACGGCACTGCGCGCGCGTGCCACCAGTTGACTGAGCCGGCCGGTCAGCTGCGGATCGGGGGCGGCCGACCGGATCACGGAGAGATGGGTGGCCGTGCGCTGGTAGAGGACGACGAGTTCGTCGGCCTCCGCACCGGTGAGACGACGCCGGCGCCGGAGCAGGGCGTCGAGACGGTCCCACTCCGCACGGTGGGCGGAGACGAAGACGTCGAGGTCCATCGGTGTGCCTGCTCCTCGGCTGTCGTCGGCGGTCGGCCGGACCGGTGGAAGGGTGATCGGCTTGATCGGCTGGTCGTACTGCGGTGCGATGTGTCATCAGCTTGGCAGACTGGCGGTGTTCGGGGCAGGGCGGGAAGGGCGGCGGGCATGAGTGAGCTGGTGACGGGCGAGGCGGTGGCGTTGGAGCTGCGCCCCGCGAGGCTGCCCAGCAGGGCACTGGCCGTGCTGCTCGATCTGGCGGTGGCCGTGGCCGTCTACGTCACGGTGACCATCGCCCTGGTGGCTGCCACGGCCTCGTTGGACGAGGCGGCACGGACGGCGGTCTCCATCGCCTTGTTCGTCCTCCTGCTGGTGGGGGGACCGATCCTGGTCGAGACGCTCAGCCACGGGCGGTCGCTCGGGAAGATGGCGTGCGGGCTGCGGGTGGTGCGGGACGACGGGGGGCCGATCCGGTTCCGGCACGCGCTGGTGCGGGGCCTCATCGGGGTGATCGAGATCCTGATGACGTTCGGGGTCGTGGCCTGCATCGCCTCTCTGGTCTCGGCTCGGGGACGACGGCTCGGGGACGTGTTCGCGGGGACCCTGGTCGTGCGGGAGCGGGTGCCGGCCGGCCGGACGGGGTTCGTGCCGCCGCCTCCGCCGTGGTTGGCCGGGCGTTTCTCGGGGCTCGATCTGTCGGCGGTGCCCGAGGGGCTGTGGCTCGCCGTCCGGCAGTACCTGACGCGGATGGAGCAGCTGGATCCGCGGGTCGGCTGGTCGATGGCGGAGCGGCTGGCCGCGGACCTGGCCCGGTGCACGGGGGCTCCGGTGCCCCCGGGGGTGCCGCCCGCGGCGTATCTCGCGGCGGTGGTGCAGGAGCGGCAGGCCAGGGAGGTCCGGCGGGCGTTCGCGGGCGGTCCGGCCGGTGCCGGCGGGCCCGCGGGGCCGGCCGGTGCCCCGCCGGGGCGCCCCGCTGCGGCCGTCGCGCCGGATGCACGGCCGCCCGCGTATCCGGCGGCGGACCCGGGGGCCGTGGTGGGTGAGCGGCGGGCCGCCCCGCCGCGGGACGGGTCGTCGGCCGACCGGCCCTCGACGGGGTTCGTCCCGCCGGCGTAGGTGCCTGGGGGCGGTGCCGGTCAGCCGAGGACCGACGGTGGTGACTCGAGGTCCTCCAGCTCGATGCCGGGGGCCGCGAGGACCACGTCGCCGGCGAGGTGCACGGCGTGCTGTTCGCCCGTGTCCAGGGCTGTGACCTGGTATTCGTCCACGATCAGGGGGCCGTTGTCAGTGGCGTGTGCTTCTCTCTTCACCAGCGCCCAGGACTGGTCCAGGGTGCGCGGGGCGAGGACCGGGTCCGTGAGGGCGACGAGGCGTACGCGGGTGGCCGCGGCGGAGGGGGTGAGGCGCAGCAGACGGGCGGTGGCGACGAGGAACGCGGGGGACGAGCCGGTGAAGGCGTGGGCGTGCGCATTGCCTTCGGTGGCGTGGGTCCCGGTGGGGTCGGTGCGGACCCAGGTGACGCCGTCGAGGGCGGCACCGCGGACCTGCCAGCTCGCGGCGTGCAGTTCGAGGCGGATGGGGCGGCCCAGTTCGTCGAGGGCGAGGTCGACCGAGCCCAGGTGATCGCCGGAGGGGGCGGTGAGCTGGGAGACGTAGCGCCAGCCGGAGGGGCCGGGGGCGCAGTGGAAGTGTTCTTCCGCGAGGGGGGTGTGATCGTGCGGATCGTGGAGCGAATAGCGGCCGCGGGGCATGGGGGTCCTGGGTCGTGACGGGCTGGGCCGGTCGCCGGTCCGTCCATGGGGCAGGCCCCCGACACGGGGGTGCGGGGGCCTGCCTCGGTGGACCTGCTGCCGGGGAGCGCGTCCGTGCACGGACGTGCTCCCCGTGGTGGGAGCGTCGGCTCAGTAGCGGTAGTGGTCCGACTTGTAGGGGCCCTCGACCTTCACGCCGATGTAGTCGGCCTGCTCCGGACGGAGCGTCGTCAGCTTCACGCCGAGCGCGTCGAGGTGGAGGCGGGCGACCTTCTCGTCGAGGTGCTTGGGCAGCACGTAGACGCCGGTCGGGTACTCGTCGGGCTTGGTGAACAGCTCGATCTGGGCCAGGGTCTGGTCCGCGAAGGAGTTGGACATCACGAACGACGGGTGGCCGGTGGCGTTGCCCAGGTTCAGCAGGCGCCCCTCGGAGAGGACGATGATCTTCTTGCCGTCGGGGAAGGTCCAGGTGTGGACCTGCGGCTTGATCTCGTCCTTGACGATGCCGGGAATCCTGGCGAGGCCGGCCATGTCGATCTCGTTGTCGAAGTGGCCGATGTTCCCGACGATGGCCTGGTGCTTCATCTTGGCCATGTCGGCGGCCATGATGATGTCCTTGTTGCCGGTCGTGGTGATGAAGATGTCGGCCTTGTCGACGACCTCGTCGAGCGTCGTGACCTGGTAGCCGTCCATCGCGGCCTGCAGGGCGCAGATCGGGTCGATCTCGGTGACGATGACGCGGGCGCCCTGACCGCGCAGGGACTCCGCGCAGCCCTTGCCCACGTCGCCGTAGCCGCACACGACGGCGGTCTTGCCGCCGATCAGGGTGTCGGTGGCGCGGTTGATGCCGTCGATCAGGGAGTGGCGGCAGCCGTACTTGTTGTCGAACTTCGACTTGGTGACGGCGTCGTTGACGTTGATCGCCGGGAACAGGAGGATGCCGTCGCGCTGCATCTCGTACAGGCGGTGGACGCCGGTCGTGGTCTCCTCGGTGACACCGCGGATCTCGGAGGAGAGCTGGGTCCACTTCTGCGGGTTCTCGCTCAGGGTGCGGTTGAGCAGTTCGAGGATGACGCGGTGCTCGTCGGACTCGGCGGTGTCGGGCGAGGGGGCCTTGCCGTCCTTCTCGTACTCGACGCCCTTGTGGACCAGGAGGGTGGCGTCACCGCCGTCGTCGAGGATCATGTTGGGGCCGCCGGTGGGGCTGTCCGGCCAGGTCAGCGCCTGCTCGGTGCACCACCAGTACTCTTCGAGGGTCTCGCCCTTCCAGGCGAAGACGGGGACGCCCTGCGGGTTGTCGGGGGTGCCGTTCGGGCCGACGGCGATGGCGGCCGCGGCGTGGTCCTGGGTGGAGAAGATGTTGCAGGACGCCCAGCGGACCTCGGCGCCGAGGGCGACCAGGGTCTCGATGAGGACGGCGGTCTGCACGGTCATGTGCAGGGAGCCGGTGACCCGGGCGCCGGCCAGGGGCCGGGCCTCGGCGTACTCCTTGCGGATCGCCATCAGGCCGGGCATCTCGTGCTCGGCGAGGGTGATCTCCTTGCGGCCGAACTCGGCCAGGGAGAGGTCGGCGACCTTGAAGTCCTGTCGGCTGTCGACAGTCGTCATTGCGAGCTGCTCCTCGGGGTGTGGGTCGAGGTGGGTACGGCTGGTCTGCGCGGCGACGGACACAGGGGTGCCCGAGGAGGACACAGGCATGCCCGCGTGCGCGCAGCGCAGTCCGTCGGAGGCCCTCTCTCCCTCGGCCGGCCCCCGGTGGGACCGCCCGACCGCCATCAGCAGCGCTGGCGGGCGCCGGCCTATCCTCCTCCGGCCGGCCGGGCCGCCCCCCTGCCCCCCCCTACCACAGCACGCGCTTGGGGGCGGGCGCCGGTCACGGGGCCCCGCCGGTCGACCGGCGGGGCCCCGTGACCGTCGGGGGTCAGTGACCGGTGTCGTGGGAGGCGGGGCCGCCGGGGGTGGCCTCGGGGTCGGCGCCCCTGGCGGCTTCTGCCTCGCTGTAGACGTCGGGCTCGAGGTAGATCACCCGGGCGATCGGGACGGCTTCGCGGATGCGGGCCTCGGCGGCGTCGATGGCGGCGGCGATCTCGGTGGCCGTGTTGTCGTGCCGGACGGCGATCTTCGCGGCGACCAGCAGCTCCTCGGGACCGATGTGGAGGGTGCGCATGTGGATGATGCGGGTGACGGTGTCGCCGTCGACGACGGCGGCCTCGATCTTCTGGGTTGCCTCGGGGCCCGCGGCCTCGCCGAGCAGCAGCGACTTCGTCTCGACGGCGAGGACCAGGGCGATCAGGATGAGCAGGACGCCGATGCAGAGGGTGCCGATGCCGTCCCAGACGCTGTCGCCGGTGGCCAGGGCGAGGCCGACGCCGCCGAGGGCGAGGATCAGGCCGACGAGCGCGCCGAGGTCCTCCAGGAGGACGACCGGCAGCTCGGGTGCCTTGGCGTGGCGCACGAACTCCTTCCAGGAGCGCCCGCCGCGCAGGGGGTTGGACTCCTTGATGGCGGTGCGGAAGGAGAAGCTCTCGGCGATGATCGCGAAGACGAGGACGCCGACCGGCCAGTACCAGTGCTCCAGCTCGTGCGGGTCCTTGATCTTCTCGTAGCCCTCGTAGAGGGCGAACATGCCGCCGACCGAGAAGAGCACGATGGAGACGAGGAAGGCGTAGATGTAGCGCTCACGGCCGTAGCCGAAGGGATGCTCCGGGGTGGCCCGGCGCTGCGCCTTCTTGCCGCCGACCAGCAGCAGGGCCTGGTTTCCCGAGTCGGCGACCGAGTGCACGGACTCGGCGAGCATCGACGAGGATCCGCTGAAGAGGAACGCCACGAACTTCGCTACCGCGATCGCGAGGTTGGCGGCGAGTGCCGCCACGATCGCCTTGGTGCCGCCTGACGCGCTCATGTGCTCGCGTTGTCCCTTCCGTACGCCCTGTGGGGCCCGGGCGTGCGTGTGCGTACGCCGCCCGGACTTCGCCCGTCCTTTGACGGTGGGCCATTGTTGCAGCCCCGTTCGGCGACGGCGCGTCAGGTGGCCGGCACCGGACGGTCAGACGACGACGGTGGCCCTGAACAGGGTTCCGGTACCCGATACGTCGACCTTTTCACCCGAAGGGACGAACACGGAGGTGCCCGGGGTCAGTTCGTGCTCACCCGCCCGCACGGAGCCCGCGGTGCAGAGCAGGATCTGCGGGGTGGTGAGGGTGAGGTCGTGGGTGGCGCCGCCGGCGGGGAGGACGTAGCGGGAGAGGCGGAACTCGTCGATGGGGGTCTCGTAGACCTCCTCGCCGTCCGGGCCGGCCTCCGGACGCAGCACCTCGGGGTCGCCGGCCTCGAAGCGGACGATGCGCAGGAGTTCGGGGACGTCGACGTGCTTGGGGGTCAGACCGCAGCGCAGGACGTTGTCGGAGTTGGCCATGATCTCGACGCCGAGGCCGTCGAGGTAGGCGTGCGGGACGCCGGCGCCGAGGAAGAGGGCCTCGCCGGGCTGGAGCCGGACGTGGTTGAGGAGCATGGCGGCGATGACGCCGGGGTCGCCCGGGTGGTGGTGGGCGATGTCGGCGTACGGGGCGTAGGCGCCGCCGAGGCGGTCGCAGGCGGCGGCCGCCTCCGTGACGGTGCGGGCCATCTCGCCGGGGTCGGCGGTGAGGACGGCGGTGAGGACCTCGCGCAGGGCCGCTTCCTCGGGGTGGGCGTGCAGCAGGTCGACGTACGGCTTGAGGGAGTCGACGCCGAGGCCGTCGAGGAGTTCGGCGGCGCGCCGCGGGGCGCGGAAGCCGCACAGGCCGTCGAACTCGGTGAGGGCACAGATCAGCTCGGGCTTGTGGTTGGCGTCCTTGTAGGTGCGGTGCGGGGCGGTGACGGGGACGCCGCGGCGCTCCTCGTCCGCGTAGCCCTCCCTCGCCCGGGCCAGGTCGGGGTGGACCTGGAGGGAGAGGGGGGCTCCGGCGGCGAGGAGCTTGAGCAGGAAGGGCAGGCGGGGGCCGAACCTGGCGACCGCGTCGGGGCCGAGTTCCCGCTCCGGGTCGGCTTCGATGACCTCGACGAGCGTGCCCCGGCCGGTGCGCGAGGGCGCGCCGGGGTGGGCGCCCATCCACATCTCCGCCTGCGGTTCGCCGGTCGGTTCGGTGCCGAGCAGCCGCGGGAGGGCGGTGGTGGAGCCCCAGGCGTAGGGGCGGATGGTGTTGTCGAGGCGGTCCATGGGGCTCTCCGCGTTCCTTCTGCCGGTTCTCGTGCGGGCGGGCGCGGTGCGTGCCGTGCGTCCGCGCGGGGGGGGGTCAGGTGTTCCCGGGCATGATCAGGCGCCCGAGGCGAGCGCCAGGTAAACGGCGGCGAAATCCGTGACGGCGATCAGTTCCGCGAGGGTCTCCAGTTCGCCGCCCTCCTCCGGTTCCAGCTCGCTGATCGGCGTCTCGTGGGTGAGGGCCAGGTCGCGTGCGGCGGGGGCGGCGGTGAGGCCGCCGCTGGGGCGGTCGCGGAGCAGCACCACGCGGGCGTGCAGGGCGGGCGTCTCTTCGACGCGGTCGCGGAAGAAGTCGTCCGGGTTCGCGCCGGCGGCGAGCCGGCCGGCCAGCAGGGCGCTGTGCGCGGCGAGCGCCTCGGGCAGTTCGGCGACGACGGCGGGGGTGCCGGAGAGCTCGGCGAGCGCGGCGGCGAACCGTCGGCCGGCCGGGCCCGCCGAGACGCCCTCGGTCCACACGACGGGCAGTGAGTCGGCGAGCTCGGCGGCCAGGGTCTTGGCGGGGTTGCTGTACGTGACGATGGCCGGCCCGCAGCGTTCGGCGATGCGGTCGAGGCGGTCGGCGACCTTCTCCAGGGCCTCGGGCGGGGCGGTGAGCAGGCCGGCGCGGTCCAGGAGCGCGAGCAGCGGGGTGAGCAGTGCCCACAGCACGCCGGAGGCGGAGGCGGCGAGGGGTTCGTCCTGGTCGTAGGGCGCGGTCGCCATGGGGACGAACAGGCTCTGGGAGCCGCCGACCGCCTCGGCGAGCGGGGTGCGGGCGGGGGCCACGGCGACGACCGTGCAGCCGCGGCGGTAGGCCTGTTCGAAGAGCAGGGACAGGCCGGGCTCGGTGCCGTCCGGGGTGGCGATGAGGAGCAGGTCCACGGAGCCGGCCCAGCCGGGCAGTTCCCAGCGCAGGGCGCCGGCGGCGGGGGCGACCCCGGTGGGGGCGAGGCGGGTGACGGGGCTGCCGGCGCCGGCCAGGGTGCCGAGCAGGTCGGCGGTCTGGGTGGCGGCGGCGCCGGGGCCGGCGATGAGCACCGCGCGGGGGCGGCCGTCGGGCTTGAGGCCGTTGACACCGGCCTCGGCGGCGAGCCGCGCGGCGGTGCGGACGCGGGCACCGGCCTCGGCGGCGCCGCGGAGCAGGGCGCGGCGGTCGGCCTCGGCGAGGCCCTCCGGTGAGTCGAGCAGCGGTTCGTCGAGCATGGGCGGCAGGCTCCGATCTCCGATCGGCGGGGCATCGTCGGTGCGCGGCGCGTTTCGCGCGGTGCGCGGGGCGGCGCGGGGCGTCTTACGCGGGGCGGCGGGCCTCGTCGACGAGGAGTACGGGGATGCCGTCGCGGACGGGGTAGGCCAGACCGCAGCTCTCCCCGGTGCAGATCAGTTCCGTGTCCTGCTCCTCGAGGGGGGAGTGGCAGGCCGGGCAGGCGAGGATCTCCAGGAGGCCGGCTTCGAGAGGCATGGGGGTCCCTTCGCTGGGTGGATGTGCTGGTCAGGTTACCGCTGGTGGGGGGTGGGCGGCGGGGCGGGCGATGACCGGCGCGGGCCGGCGCCTCCCCCGCTCCCGGCTTCGCCCGAGCCGGGGGACCCTTGTCGCCCGGGGGCGTCTCCCCGGTCCTCGAGGCCCCGGGGAGGCGCGATTGCCCGCGGCCGCCGGGTCACGGAATACGGGGCTACGCCCGGATGATCTTCAGGGCCTCGTCGCGGATCCTGGCCATCGTCGCCTCGTCGCGGGCCTCCGCGTTCAGGCGGAGGAGGGGTTCGGTGTTGGAGGGGCGGACGTTGAACCACCAGTCGGAGGAGGTGACGGTGAGGCCGTCCAGGTCGTCGAGGGTGACGCCGTCGCGGCCCTCGTAGGCGGCCCTGATCGCGGCGAGGCGGCCGGTCTGGTCGTCGACCGTGGAATTGATCTCTCCGGAGCCGGCGTAGCGGTCGTACTGGGCGACCAGGGCCGACAGCGTGCCCTGCTGGCCGCCGAGGGCGGCGAGGACGTGCAGGGCGGCCAGCATGCCCGTGTCGGCGTTCCAGAAGTCGCGGAAGTAGTAGTGCGCGGAGTGCTCACCGCCGAAGATCGCACCGGTCCTGGCCATCTCGGCCTTGATGAAGGAGTGGCCCACGCGGGTGCGCTCGGGGGTGCCGCCGTTCTCCCGCACGACCTCGGGGACCGACCAGGACGTGATCAGGTTGTGGATGACCGTGCCCTCGCCGCCGTTGCGCGCCAGCTCGCGGGAGGCGACCAGGGCGGTGATCGCGGACGGGGAGACCGGTTCGCCCCGCTCGTCGACGACGAAGCAGCGGTCGGCGTCGCCGTCGAAGGCGAGGCCGAGGTCGGCGCCCTCCTCCCGGACCCGCTTGCGCAGGTCGACGAGGTTGGCCGGGTCGAGGGGGTTGGCCTCGTGGTTGGGGAAGGTGCCGTCGAGTTCGAAGTACATCGGGACGAGGGTGAGCGGCAGTCCGGCGAAGACCGTGGGGACGGTGTGCCCGCCCATGCCGTTGCCCGCGTCGACGACGACCTTCAGGGGGCGGATCGACGTCAGGTCGACGAGCGAGCGCAGGTGTGCCGCGTAGTCGTCCAGCGTGTCGCGCCGGGTGATCGTTCCCCGGGGGCCGGCCGGTTCCGGGGCGCCCGAGGCGCTCCACCGCTCGACGAGCTCCCGGATCTGCGTCAGGCCCGTGTCCTGGCCGACCGGGGCCGCGCCCGCGCGGCAGAGCTTGATGCCGTTGTACCGGGCCGGGTTGTGCGAGGCGGTGAACATCGCGCCGGGGAGGTCCAGGGCGCCCGAGGCGTAGTAGAGCTGGTCCGTGGAGCACAGGCCGATCTCGGTGACGTCGGCGCCCTGGGCCGCCGCTCCGCGGGCGAAGGCGCCCGACAGGCCGGGGGACGAGGGCCGCATGTCGTGGCCGGTGACGACGGCGGTCGCGCCGGTCACCCGGGCGAAGGCGGCGCCGAACAGCTCGGCGAGCGTCTCGTCCCACTGGTCGGGGACGACCCCGCGCACGTCGTACGCCTTCACGATCTGCGACAGATCAGCAGCCACGGCCAGCCCTTCCGGAAGTCCTGTCGGTCACCACAAACTACCCGTAGGGGGTGTGCGGTCCGGCCGCGGTGTCCGAACGTCCTGGCGGGTGCCGAGACGGGCGTCGAGACGGCAGCCAGGAGGCCGTCGGCAGCGCGAAAGCGATTTCCCGCAGCGTTCCGGGGACGGCGGTGGCCGCGACCGGTGGCGTCCCCGGGCACGCGGGGGGCCGTACGGCGTTCGAGGTGCGGGGAGGGCGGCGTGCGCCTCGGTCAGTTGTCCGGGGAGCGGAGGACGCGCAGGTGGCCGCGGCGGGCGACTTCCATGGGGTCCGCGGTGCGGGGACCGCCCCCGGCTCCCGCCGCTCGCTCCTGCGGGCGGGCCGCCTCGCGCACCGCGTTCGCAAGCGCTTCCAGGTCGTCCCCGGTGGGCTGGGCCGGGGCCGAGCCGTCGAGCAGGCGGACGACCTCCCAGCCGCGCGGTGCGGTGAGGCGCTCGGAGTGTTCCGCGCACAGGTCGTAGCAGTGGGGTTCGGCGTAGGTGGCGAGCGGGCCGAGGACCGCGGTCGAGTCGGCGTAGACGTACGTCAGCGTCGCGACGGCGGGACGGCCGCAGGCGGTGCGCGAACAGCGACGTACAGGGCTCACGACGTTGGACGGTACCGCACTCTTGAGCGGGCCGCGACGACTCTCCACCAGGTCACTCCCCCGTGTCGCGGCGCGAAACGTCCCACATACCCCTTTGGCCACACCTTGCCGACCTGGTGCGACGCAAGGGTTCGGGGGGTCGGGTGATTCTGATTCCGGTCACCAGTTGGTGCAAACACCGTCAATTGCCTTGAGATCATCGGTCCGGGAGAGATACGGAATCGAGCCCAACCTTGGCCGGAATGGTCATGTTGTGACATGCCGCGCGGGTCGGCCGGAAGGCGTACGAGGGTCGAGCGGAGTGGCGACGCGACGACTACCCTTCGCAGTGATGGACAGCCCTGTGACACCCCGTGCCGCCGGCCCCGGCCCCGGGCCCCGACGCCGTGACCGCCACGGCCGGGGCATGCGTGGCCCGATCGCACCTCCGCAGGTGCCGCTCGCCGCCAGCCGTGCGGAGACGTTCGCGGATCTGGTGCAGGACTCCGTGGACCGGCTGGAGCGGCGGTGGCCGCAGCTGGCCGACGTCGATTTCCTGGTGCTGGACGTGCCGCGGCTGGACGGGACGGCCTGGAGCGACGAGGCGGTGCCGCTGGGCGGGACCGTGGCCGCCCGTGAGGGCCGGGCGGCCCGGGTGGTGGTCTACCGGCGGCCGGTGGAGATCCGCAGCAAGGGCCGGGACGAGCGGGCGGCGCTCGTGCACGAGGTCGTGGTCGAGCAGGTGGCGGAGGTGCTGGGGCTGACGCCGGAGACGGTGGATCCCCGGTACGGGGAGGACTGACGGGGCGCGTGCCGTGTCCGCGGCGCCGGCGGGGTGACGCGGAGCGCCTGCGGACGACGGGCCGGCCGGGGGCGGCGCGACGGCACCGGTCCCCGCCGCTTCCGCGGGCTCTCGTGCCGCCGGGCCGGCCCGGGTACTACTTCTGCAGGATCGACAGGTCCTCGTCCGACTCCGGTACCGCGACCGTGCCCCGGTCGTCCGGGAGGGGCTGGACCGTGAAGAACGGGACGCCGTCCTCCGTCGCCGTCAGCGTCCGGGACGCGTAGACGGGCGTGTCCGACCGGGGTTCCACCGTCAGGGCGTACGTGCCCTTCACCCCGGCCGGCACCGGCGCCTCGACGTCCTGTGTCGTACCCGGCTTGATCGTGTACGTCTTGGACGCCGCCGTGCCGCCCTCCGTGCCCGCCGAGGCCGTGACCTCGATCTTCGCGGTGCCGCCGGGAGCCGTCACCGAGAGCGTCGTGCCCTTGGCCGTGTTGCCCACGGCCGTCGCGCGCGTGCCCACGGGCCGCGCCGCCGGGATGAAGGCCGACTCCTGGTCGTCGCCCTTGCCGCGCAGCACCCGTGCCGCCGCCACGACCGGGACGGAACCGTCCGCCGCCGTCAGGACCAGGGAGCCCGCCTCGCCGCGCGTGAGGTCCTCCAGGTCGACGGCCGCCGTCATGCCGCCCTTCACGTGAAGGGTGTCGTGGCCGGCCGGGGTGATCAGGCCGGAGGGGGAGGCGAGGCGCACCTTCAGGTCGACGTCGGCGTCACCGGGGGTGAAGGCGACCAGGCGTACGGCGGTGGCGTCCTTCGGGATGCCGGGCAGGACCAGGCTGCCCGACGGGTCGGCCGAGGCGGGCAGCCAGTCGCCGCCCAGCTTGTCGTCCAGGGCCTGTACGGCGGCGCCGACCCGGCCGCTGCGGACCACCACGTGCACGGTCACGTCGGTCCGCTTCTCGTCGGTGAGCGTCGACAGCAGGACCGGCTCGGCGGAGTGCGGCTGGACCGTGATGCCCTCCCCCACCGTCGTCTCCAGGGCGCCGTCCTCGCCGTAGAGCTCGATGTCCACGACCGCCGCCGCGTCGTCGGGGTTGGTCAGGTGGACGTAGTCGGTGCGGCCGTCGTCGGTGCTCGTGCCGGGGAACCAGAACTCCGTGTCCGGGGCCGTGCAGGTGACGCCCTGCATGCCCCGGCCCGTGCCCGCGGAGACCGTCGTCGTCTCCTGCACGGTCCAGCCCGGTGCGAGGCGGCCCTCCGCGGTGCCGAGGAGGGCGGGGGAGTCGCCGCCGGCCGCGTCCCCGGTGACCGGCGTGCCGGGGTCCCCGGGCTCCAGTACGGGCTTCCCCGACTTGGCGTCCTTGCCGCCCTTGCCGTCCTCGGACGTGGACCCGTCCGGCTTCCGTCCGGTGGCCGCCCGGAGTTCGGCGCCGCCCTTGCCCTCCGCGCCCTCGGTGACCGGCGTGAAGGACGTGTACGCCGTCTCGGCCAGGTCGGAGGCGCTGGGCGGGGGGCACACCAGGCTCGTGCGTTCCACGGGCAGGTGGGTCGCCGCCTTCGCCGTCCCGTCCGTGGCCCCGGTGTCCGGCGGGGACACCGCGGCGAAGCCGGTGACGGCGGCGAGCGCGGTCGCGCCCGCGATCAGGGACAGGGTGGTGCGGTTCACTGCTGGCTCCCGTCGGGACGCTCGCTGCCCGTGCCGTGGGGGTCGTACGACGTGTCGTAGCCCTGCGTGTAGGTCTGGTCGTAGCCCTGCGGGTACGTCCGGTCGTACGGCGTCTGCTGCTGGGCGCCGTAGCCGTACGGGTCGTACTCACCGCCCTGCGGGTAGGCCTCCGCCTGGTAGGCGTGGCCGTAGGCGTCCGTCGGGTACGGCTGGTACCGCTCGTCCTGGTAGGCGTCCGGGTACCGCGCCGGCTCCCAGTCGTCACCGTGGCCGGGCTGGTGCGGGACGGGGACGGGCGGCTGCTCGGGCGGGGCGGGGAAGTCGTCGGCGGCGGCCGGTTCCCCGGGGGCGGGCCCCGCCTCCGCCTCCGCCTCGGCCTGGGCGCGCAGCCGGCGGGCGCGGCGGCCCTCGCCGGCCAGGGCCTCGGCGGGAACGGCCGGTTCCTCGGGCAGGTCGTCGTCGACGTCGCGGCGGCGGCCGGGCAGGGCCATGACGACGAGGACGACGGCGAGCAGCCCCTGGGCCCACAGCCAGGCGGTGTGGGTGATCGGGTCGTCGTAGGTGACGTCCAGGGTGCCGCCGGAGGCGGGGAGCTCGAAGCCCTGGGCCCAGCCGTCGACCGTGGTGCGGGTCAGCGGCTCGCCGTCGAGGGTGGCGGTCCAGCCCTCGGCGGCGGTGTCGGCGAGGCGCAGGACGCGGCCCTCGGCTCCGCCCGGGATCCTGGTGTGGATCTCGACCGGTCCGGCGGCGACGGGCACGGGCTCGGCGTCGCCGTCCCCGGCGGGGACGATGCTCGCGCGGGAGACCTCCCGGTCGACCCGCCACAGCGCGCCGCCCGCCTGCTGGCTGAGCCGGGACAGGCCGGGGGTGGCGTCCAGGACGCGGACGACCTCGCGGGGCGCGCCCGGGTGGACGAGGACGTAGCGGACGGCGAAGCCGCCCAGCTGGTCGGCCTGGTCGGCGCCGGAGCCGGCGACGAGGTTGGCGACGACCTTGTCGAGCCCGGTGTTCCCGCCGTCCGCCGCTGCGATCTCCGCGTCGCCCATGCGGGCGCCGGAGCCGCGGACCAGGACGTAGCCGACCCGGGCGGTGGAGTCGCTGTCGAGGACCAGGGTGCGGGCCTGGTCGCGGGTGCCGCTCTCCTCGGCGACGAACGCGGGCACCTGGACCGGGTCGCGCCGCTCCAGAGGCCCGTCGGCGCCGCGGATCATCCAGCCGGCGGCGGCGACCAGCGGGCCGACCGCGCAGGCGAGGGCGATCAGCGCGGCGACCGGCTGGCGCCAGCCGAAGCTCTGTTCGGCGACGCGCGAGCGCGCCCCGTCGGCGCCCAGCGTGGCGGCGGCCAGGACGGCGATGCCGTAGACGAGGGTCGCCGGGCCCGCCCAGGCGGAGCCGTTGGACAGGACCGCGAAGACGAGGCCCACCAGGGCGGCCGCCCACGCGGTGAGGATGGCCGGGCGGCGTTCGGAGCGGAGCAGGGCCGCGAGGGCCGCGAGCACCAGGCCGATGAGCAGCGGGCCGCCGACGGTGCCGGGGCCGCCCGGGCTCGCGCCGAGCAGGTCGAGGGCGGAGGCGGCGGAGGGGCCGTACTCCAGACCCGCTTCCCGGAAGAAGCCGAAGGGGAGCAGGGACAACGACCACGGGGCGAGGACCAGCAGGGGGGTGCCCAGCTGGGCCAGGAAGCGCGGCCCGTAGGCCGGGACGTCGGTCCTGCGCAGGGCCAGCACGCCGACGCCGAGGACCAGGGCGATGGGCCACACGATCGGGGTGAACGCGGTGGTGACGGTGAGCAGCAGGGCGTACGCCCAGGTGGCGCGCCAGCTGCCGCGGGTGCCCTCCGGGTTCGTGAGGCCGCTCGCGGCGACGCCCGCGCGGGCGATGAGCGGCAGCAGGACGGCGAGCACGGCGGTGCCGATGCGGCCGCCGGCCAGGGCGCCGGTCGCGGCGGGCAGGAAGGCGTAGGCGACGGCCGCCCACGCGCGCAGCAGCCGGGACTCGACGAGCGGACGGGAGGCGAAGTACGCGGTGAGGCCGGCCAGTGGCACCGAGCAGACCAGGAGGATCGTGACGGCGAGTCCGGTCGAGCCGAGCAGGAGGGAGGCGAAGGCCGCGACGATCGCCAGGTAGGGCGGTGCGGCTCCGGTGCCGCCGGCGCCCACGGTGTGCCAGGCGTCGGTGTAGCGGGCCCACAGCTCACCGGCGCCGACGGGCGCGGGGAGCAGGGCGCCGCCCGCGAGCGCGCCGCCGAGGAGCTGGCGGCAGGCCGCGAGGGAGGCCAGCAGCAGCACCAGGAAGAGCACCGGGCCGGGCTTGCGGGCGATGCGCTTGAGCCGGGCGAACTGCTCGACCTCGAGGAAGTCGGCGTCGTCGCCGCCGGGTCCGGACTCGACGGCGCTGCCGTGGCGTCCCGCGCCGGAGGCGGCCTCGGGGTCGGAGCGGCCGACGAGGTTGCCCGCGACCTGCTCCACGGTGACGCGGACGGTCGCGCCCGGCGGCGGGAACAGCGGCCGCATCTCGCCCTTGTCGACCTGCGGGCTGCCGCGGTGGCGTCGTCCGGCGAGGATGCGTTCGGGACGCAGCAGGGTGCCCATGAGGCCGCGGATCTCGTCGACGGCCTGCCCGGGGACCTTGCCGACGAGGTAGGCCAGGGTGCGCAGCAGGGTGCCGAGGACGAGCCGCAGCAGCACCCAGGGCAGGGCGGCCGTGCGGGTGTTGACGAGCAGGGTGTAGACGGCGCCCGCCTTGTCCACCTTGTGCGGGGAGGCGGAGGTGCGGCCCACGCAGTCGACGGTGCGGCGCTCGCGGGAGGCGGCCTCGGCGTGCCGGACGACGGCGTCGGGGGCGACCAGGACCCGGTACCCGGCGGAGTGGGCGCGCCAGCACAGGTCGACGTCGTCGCGCATGAGGGGCAGGTGCCGGTCGAATCCGCCGAGCCGGTCGAAGACGTCCCGGCGGATCAGCATGCCGGCGGTGGACACCGACAGCACGGGCCGTACGTGGTCGTGCTGGCCCTGGTCCTGCTCGCGGCGGTCCAGGCCGGTCCAGCGGCGGCCGGAGTTGGCGATGGAGACGCCGACCTCGAGGAGCTGCCTGCGGTCGTACCAGCCGCGGAGCTTGGGGCCGACGACGGCCACGTCGTCACGGCCGAGCTCGTACTCGTTCTCCACGGCGCGCAGCAGCTGGGCGAGCGCGTCGGGTGCGGGCGCGCAGTCGTCGTGCAGCAGCCACAGCCACTGCACCGGCTCCCCGTGCGGGAGGTCCGGCAGGTCGTAGGCGTCGTCGCGCCAGCTGCGGGTGACCGGGTCCCAGCCGCTCGGCCGCTTCAGGTACGGCAGGTCGTCCGGCGTGAGGTGCGGGGCGCCGCGGTGGCACTCCTCGACCGCCTGGCCGAAGCCGGTGCGCCGGGCGAGGTGCAGCACGCGCTCGTCGCCGAGGGCCTCGGTGACCAGCCGGGCGGAGTCGTCCGCGCTGCCGGTGTCGGCGCCCATGGCGAACTGGACGGGGCGCTCCTGACCGAGCAGCCCGGCGAGCGCGTCGGGCAGCCAGCGGGCGCCGTCGTGGGAGACGAGGACCGCGGTCACCACGTGACGCGGGAACTCGGGCGGGCGGGTCGGGTCGGACCCTGCGGTGGCAGCGAGGTCTTGCCGGGCTGCCGGGTGGCTGTGCGCGGACATCGAGGTGCGGGCCCCGGTTCGGTGGTCTGGGGGGAACGCCTGTGCCCGACGGGGGCAGCGGGGCGTCTCGGACGAGCGACCACACTATCGGCTGCGCAACGGAGCGGCCCGTCGCCTGTGGACAACCCCCTGCGACGGGCCTCGGGTGACATGTGCGGGAAGTGCCGTGCGCGCCGCGCGTACGGCGGTGAGGTGCCGGTCCGTCAGACGGCGGCCTTCTTCAGCCGGCGGCGCTCCCGCTCGGACAGGCCGCCCCAGATGCCGAAGCGCTCGTCGTGGGCGAGGGCGTACTCGAGGCACTCGGAGCGGACCTCGCAGGCGAGGCAGACCTTCTTGGCCTCCCGGGTCGAGCCGCCCTTCTCGGGGAAGAAGGACTCGGGGTCGGTCTGTGCGCACAGCGCGCGCTCCTGCCAGCCGAGCTCCTCTTCCGCGTCGTCGACCAGCAGTTGCTGCACCAGCTCGGTCATGTGCGCCCCTCGTCCGTCCTTCGCGTCCCCGTGATCCAGCCGTTACCGATTCCGGCTGAACGACACGAGTGAAATTACAAGTGTGCCGCTCCGGGCGAGTCAAGCCGAGATCTGCTATTGGGCCCCTTATTCACTCTGCGGAACCAAGGCCGAGCGGAAAGTGTTCAAATCACCCTAAACCTTGACGCACGTGCGGGCCCCCTGAGGCCTCCGGCCCTCCGCAGAGCTTCTACGAGGAGGACGCCCAGGGAATCGATCTCGTTCCGACACCCGCGACGAAGCGAACCCGATCACATTCGGATCACGGGATCGCAACGGCGCGCGGGGTGCCCGGCCGTGCGCACCTTGTGTCCCGGGAAACGACTGAGCAAACCTTTCACCTATGAGATGAACCGGATGAGGTGAACCATGTCCCACATTCCGGGCGTCGGGTTGACAGTGGATGAGTGAACCGATGTCCTAATGGGCATGCTCGCGAATTCGGCACTCACCTCGACCCGCTCCGCCGGGTTCCTCGGTGCTGCCCGCGCTCGCTGTAGCTGTCGCTGTTCCGGCTGTTGAGCCAACGCGCTCCGGCCCCGTCGGGTCACACAGGACCCGGCCGCTGTCCCCTCCGCTCCCACCGGGGCACCCCTCGCCGCCGCCCGCGACCCGGGCGCACGCGACGCGACACCCCCCACCGCTTCTCCGCCAAGGAACCTCCGCATCCATGAACAGCGACAGCGACCTCCAGATCGCCGGTGACATCCTCGAAGTCCCGCACCTGCTCCAGCCCCCGCGCGAACACCCGTCCACCGTCGCCGAGTTCGCTGGCCTGGCCCGCTCCCTCGCCGCCGACCGCGCCCAGTGGGAGCGGCTCGTCCGGTACGACGCCGTCAGCCGCTGGTACCACCGGCTGCGCACCGGCCCCGGCTACGAGGTGTGGCTGCTGTCCTGGGTGCCCGGCCAGGGCAGCGGGCCGCACGACCACGGCCGCTCCTCCGGCGTGCTCACCGTCCTGGACGGCGTCCTGACCGAGCGCACCGCGCGCGGCACGCGCGCGCTGACGACCGGATCCCAGCGCGTCTTCGCGCCCGGCTACGTGCACGAGGTCGTCAACGACGCGCTGGAACCCGCGGTCAGCCTGCACATCTACCACCCGGGCCTCACCGAGATGCCCGTGCTCCCCCGGTCCCGGCTTCGTGCGGCCGGGGGGACCCCCGTCGCACCGCACTGCGAGGCGCGCACGGCACCCGGTCCGGTGACTGCCTGACACGATGCCGTGGCGGCCTGGAAGGATGGCCCCATGCGCATTGTGGTTCTGGCAGGCGGCATCGGCGGTGCCCGTTTCCTGCGCGGTCTGAAGCGGGCCGTGCCGGACGCGGACATCACGGTCATCGGCAACACCGGGGACGACATCCACCTCTTCGGGCTGAAGGTCTGCCCGGACCTCGACACGGTGATGTACACGCTCGGCGGCGGCATCAACGAGGAACAGGGCTGGGGGCGGACCGACGAGACCTTCCACCTCAAGGAGGAGCTCGCGGCGTACGGCGCCGGCCCGGAGTGGTTCGGCCTGGGCGACCGGGACTTCGCCACGCACATCGTGCGGACGCAGATGATCGGCGCCGGGTTCCCGCTCAGCGCGGTGACCGAGGCGCTCTGCGACCGCTGGAAGCCCGGCGTGCGCCTCATCCCGATGACCGACGACCGCGTGGAGACGCATGTGGCCGTCGAGCTGGACGGGGAGCGCAAGGCGGTCCACTTCCAGGAGTACTGGGTGCGGCTGCGGGCCTCGGTGCCGGCCGAGGCGGTCGTGCCGGTCGGCGCGGAGCAGGCGAAGCCGGCGCCGGGCGTCCTGGAGGCGATCTCCGAGGCCGACGTGATCCTCTTCCCGCCGTCCAACCCCGTGGTCTCCGTCGGCACCATCCTCGCCGTGCCCGGCATCCGGGAGGCGATCGCCGACGCGGGCGTGCCGGTGATCGGCCTGTCCCCGATCGTCGGCGACGCGCCCGTGCGCGGCATGGCCGACAAGGTGCTCGCGGCCGTCGGCGTGGAGTCCACGGCCCCCGCGGTGGCCGAGCACTACGGCTCGGGCCTGCTGGACGGCTGGCTGGTCGACACGGTCGACGCGGGCTGCGTGGAGCGCGTCGAGGCGGCCGGGATCCGCTGCCGGGCCGTACCGCTGATGATGACCGACGTGGACGCCGCCGCCCGGATGGCGCGGGAGGCCCTGGCGCTGGCGGAGGAGGTGCGCACGGCATGAGCGGCACGGGTTACCGGGTGCGGCCGGTGGCGGGCCTGCCCGAGGTCCGCGAGGGCGACGACCTGGCCAAGCTGATCGCGGCCGCCGCGCCGGACCTGTCCGACGGCGACATCCTCCTGGTCACCTCGAAGATCGTCTCCAAGGCGGAGGGCCGGATCGTCGAGGCGGCGGACCGGGAGGCCGCGATCGACGCGGAGACGGTGCGCGTGGTGGCCCGGCGCGGTCCCCTGCGCATCGTGGAGAACCGTCAGGGCCTGGTCATGGCGGCGGCCGGCGTCGACGCCTCCAACACCCCCGCGGGCACGGTCCTGCTGCTGCCCGAGGACCCGGACGCCTCCGCGCGGGCGATCCGCGAGGGCCTGCGCGACGCCCTCGGCGTCCGGGTCGGCGTGATCGTCACCGACACCTTCGGCCGCCCCTGGCGCGCGGGGCTCACCGACGTCGCGATCGGCGCGGCGGGCGTCCGGGTGCTGGACGACCTGCGCGGCGGTACCGACGCGCACGGCAATCCGCTCGGCGCCACCGTCGTCGCCACGGCCGACGAACTCGCCGCGGCGGGCGACCTGGTCAAGGGCAAGGCGTCCGGCCTCCCGGTGGCCGTGGTCCGCGGGCTGCCGCACCTGGTGGCGGCCGACGACGGCGAGGGCGCGCGGGCGATGGTCCGCGGCGCGCGCGACGACATGTTCCGCCTCGGCACCTCCGAAGCGGTACGCCAGGCGGTGACCCAGCGCCGTACGGTGCGGGCCTTCACGGACGAGCCGGTCGACCCCGGAGCCGTACGCCGCGCGGTGGCCGCGGCGGTCACGGCGCCGGCCCCGCACCACACCACGCCCTGGCGGTTCGTGCTGCTGGAGTCGCCCGGGTCCCGCACCCGGCTCCTGGACGCCATGCGCGAGGCGTGGATCGCGGACCTGCGCCGCGACGGCAAGACGGAGGAGTCCATCGCCAGGCGCGTCCGCCGCGGCGACGTCCTGCGCAACGCGCCGTACCTGGCCGTCCCCTGCCTCGTGATGGACGGCTCGCACACCTACGGGGACGCGCGGCGGGACGGCGCGGAGCGGGAGATGTTCGTGGTCGCCGCGGGCGCCGGCGTGCAGAACTTCCTGGTCGCGCTGGCCGGGGAGCGGCTGGGCTCGGCGTGGGTGTCGTCGACGATGTTCTGCCGCGAGGTGGTCCGCGAGGTCCTGGACCTGCCCGCGCACTGGGACCCGATGGGCGCGGTGGCGATCGGCCACCCGGCGCAGGACCCGCGCCCGCGCCCGGAGCGGGACCCGGGCGATTTCGTCGAGGTGCGGTGAGCGTGCGCCTACCCTCATAGGCCCCGCTCACTTCCGTCCCTGGGATCCCTCGTGGCAGGACGCTTCGCCCCCCGCCTCCCCGCGCGCACGACCGTGCGCGGCGGGCACACCGCCGTGCCCGCGGGCCTTCCCGGCCGGGCACCGTCCCCGGCCCGCGTACGGACGTGGACGCCGGAGGGCCCCCTGGACCTCGGGCTGGTCCTCGGTCCGCTGCGGCGCGGGCCCGGCGATCCGACGTTCCGGGCGCTGCCGGACGGCTCCGTGTGGCGGGCCAGCCTGACGCCGGCGGGTCCGGGGACGCTCCGGGTGACGGGGCGCGCCGGTGAGATCCGGGGCGAGGCGTGGGGGCCGGGCGCCGACTGGCTCCTGGACAAGCTGCCGGACCTGCTCGGCGCCGCCGACGATCCGTCCGCCTTCGTGCCCCGGCACAGGCTGCTGGCGCTGACCCGGCACCGGCGTCCGGGACTGCGGCTGACGCGGACCGGGCTGGTGCTGGAGTCGCTGATCCCGTCGATCCTGGAGCAGAAGGTCACCACGGGTGAGGCGTACCGGGCGTGGCGGCTGCTGGTGCGGAAGTACGGGGAGCCGGCGCCCGGACCCGCGCCGGAGCGGATGTCGGTGATGCCGGCGCCGCGCACGTGGGCGCTGATTCCCTCCTGGGAGTGGCACCGTGCCGGGGTCGACGACAAGCGCGCGTCGACGGTCCTGCGGGCGGTGCGGGTCGCCGCGCGGCTGGAGGAGACGGCGGGGATGTCTCCGGAGGCGGCGCGGGCGCGGTGGGAGCTGGTGGCCGGGATCGGGCCGTGGACGTCGGCGGAGACGGTGCAGCGGAGTCACGGGGCGGTCGACGCGGTGACCGTGGGGGACCTGCACCTGCCGGGCATCGTGGGGTGGGCGCTCGCGGGGGACCGGCACGCGGACGACGCGGTGATGCTGTCGCTGCTGGAGCCGTACGCGGGGCAGCGGCACCGGGCCGCGCGGCTGATCCTGCTGAGCGGGAGGGTGCCGGAGCGGCGGGCGCCGCGGATGCCGTACGGGGACATCGGGCGGCTGTGAGGTCCGGCCGGGCGGGCCCGGCGCGTCACGGGGCGCCCCGGCGCCGGCCGGGGGGGTGGTCGCGCAGCCCGGCGCTCAAGGGGTGCCTCCCCCGCCTCGGCACCACTGCCCGCGGCTGACGCGGTGGGGGGCCGCTCGCGGAAACGGCGCCCGCGGCGGGAGGGGGCGGGGCGGAGGTGGCCGCCCGCAGCGGCCGGCGCGTCCGCGCCCCGCGCCCCTTCCAGCGGGCGTGATGCGCGCCGGCCCGAGGACGGACACCCCCGACGCGACCCCGGCCCACCCACCGGCCTCAGGCACCGCACCGCAGGCGTCACTGGTCCGAGGAGAAACGGAGCGCGCCCGCCGGGATCGTCGCGTCGCACCACACGCGGACGCCCTCACGGAGCTCGTTGCGGGGTCCGACGACCGCGCCGTCGCCTATCACCGTGCCGGTCAGCACCGAGCGTTCGCCCACCCGGGCCCGCGTGCCGATCAGCGAGTCCGTGACGACCGCACCCGGCTCGATCACCGCCCCCGGCAGGATGGTGCTGCCGAAGACCCGCGCGCCCTCCGCCACGAACGCGCCCTCGCCCACCACCGTCCCGCCCGCCAGCTTCGCGTCCGGCGCCACGGTCGCCGTGGGGAGCACCAGCCGGTCCCCGCAGCGCCCGGGCACCGCCGGCGACGGCGCACGGCCCAGCACCAGGTCCGCCGAACCCCGTACGAAGGCCGCCGGCGTCCCCAGGTCCAGCCAGTACGTCGAGTCGACCATGCCCTGCAGGTGCGCCCCCGCCGCCAGCAGCCCCGGGAACGTCTCCCGCTCCACCGACACCACCCGCCCCGCCGGGATGGTGTCGATCACCGAGCGGCGGAAGACGTACGCCCCCGCGTTGATCTGGTCGGTGACGATCTCCTCCGGCGTCTGCGGTTTCTCCAGGAAGGCGAGCACCCTCCCCGTGTCGTCCGTCGGCACCAGCCCGTACGCCCGCGGGTCCGTCACCTTGGTCAGGTGCAGCGAGACGTCCGCGCCGGCCGTCTCGTGGGTGCGCACCAGCGCCCGGATGTCCAGCCCCGTCAGGATGTCCCCGTTGAAGACCAGCACCGGCTCGTCCGGACCGGAGCGCAGCCGGGAGGCGACGTTCCGGATGGCGCCGCCCGTACCGAGCGGCTCCTCCTCCGTCACGTACTCGATGTGCAGCCCGAGGGCCGCCCCGTCGCCGAAGTACGGCTCGAAGACCTCCGCCAGGTAGGACGTGGCCAGGACGATGTGCTCGACGCCCGCCGCCCTCGCCCTCGCCAACTGGTGCGTGAGGAAGGGCACCCCGGCCGCCGGGACCATGGGCTTGGGCGTGTGCACCGTGAGGGGGCGCAGCCGCGTGCCCTTGCCGCCGACCAGGAGGATCGCTTCTGTCACCTGTCGTCTCTGCTTCCTGCCGGGACCGGCCGAACTCTCTTTCGGCCGGCCAGTTTATGCAGACCGGCTCCGGCAGGAAGGGGCGCCCGGCCCGCCTCAGCGGCCCTGGTAGCGGGCCGCCGTGGAGCGCGCGGTGCCGAGCTTCTTGTAGAGCTTCCCCCCTGGGCACGAGGTGTTGAACCCGTCCCGGTGACCGGAGATCACGTTCAGTCGTACCTTCTCGCCTTTTCGGTAGAGATTGCCACCGCCGGACTTCAGATATGTCTTGGCGCGCGGATTCATCCCGTGCAGCCCGAGTTTCCACGCGGTGAGCCGGGCGACGGCCTTCACGGCGGAGGACGACGGCTTCTTGGAGCCGTAGGAGCCGATCACCGCGATGCCCGTGGTGTCGGTGTTGAAGCCCATGGTGTGGGCCCCCTTGACCGGCTTCGCCACTCCCCCGGCCCGGCCCTCGTAGATCCCGCCGCACTTGTCGACGAGGAAGTTGTAGCCGATGTCCCGCCAGCCCAGGCTCCGCACGTGATAGCGGTAGAACCCGCGGATGAGCGAAGGGGTCTGCGCACAGGTGTACTTGTTCCCGGAGGCGGTGTGGTGCACGAAGGCCGCCTTGACCTTGCCGGTGTACACGAACCGCTTCTCCCGCAGGCTCTCGTCGGCCCCCCAGCCGCGCCGGGTGACGACGGCGGGGCGCGGCCCGATGTACGGCTCGGCCCGCTGCCGCTCGGTCAGTTCGGCCCCGCGCAGGGCGAGCAGTTCCCGCCGGGTCCGCTCGCCGTCCAGCGCGGGGATCTCCAGGGCGCCGAGCGGCGCGAGGTCGGAGTTGGCCGCGGAGGCGGCGGTCGCCCCGGCGTCCATGGCGGCGGTGCGCGGACCGTCCGGGGCCTCGCTCCCCGGATCGACGAGCTCGAGCCGCAGCCCGGACGGCAGCTCCGCGTGGTCACCGCCCCCGGACCCTCCCGCCTCACCCCCTTCGACTCCGAGCGCCCCGGCCTCCCCGCCCTCACCGGTCCCGCCCTCACCGGGCTCCGGCCGGACCCGGATCTCCACCCCGTCCGACTCCCCCACCCACAACGGCGCCGTGGCGCCGCGCACCCCTTCCGGGGCGCCCTCCGCGTCGTCCGGATCGGCCGCGTGGTCGGAGTAGTGCGTCTCGACGTCCCGCCAGCCGGACCAGGTGCCGGTGCCGGCCGCCCGGGTACGGACCCGGACGCGGCCGTGGAGCTCGGCGGCGGGGTCGTCCCAGACGACGCCGAGGAGGGAGAAGGGCCGTACGGCCCGCGGGGTGAGGCCGAGGACGGCGGCGCCGGAGGCACGGTCACGGGCGAGGGTCCTCAGGGGCAGCGACCGGGTGCTGCCGGGGATGTCGGACCGGGCCGTCACCGCTGCGCGCGTGGCCGCTCCTGCCGTCGGCACCGGTCTCGCGTCCGCCGCCGCCGCGGCGGCGGGCGGAGCGAGCGGGAGGGCGAGGGCGGCGGCGCAGGTGACACCGATTGAGGAAGCAAGAATTCCACGCATGCCCCTGATCTTGGACATGGTCAGACAAATCTGTCCATCGGGGAGTTGACGGCCCGTCGGAGCGCGTTCCCCCGAACCGGTGCCCCGGCCGGGCGGTGCGCGCGGCCGGGCCCGCGTACGCTTGCACGGGTGAACGCCACCGACCGCACCCCTGCCGACCTGCTGGGTTCCGCGCTCGCCGCGGACCCGGGACGCCCCCTGGTGACCTTCTACGACGACGCCACGGGCGAACGCGTCGAACTGTCCGTGGCCACCTTCGCCAATTGGGTGGCCAAGACCGCCAACCTCCTCCGGGACGAACTGTCCGTGGAGCCCGGCGACCGGGTGGCCCTGCTGCTGCCCGCGCACTGGCAGACGGCCGTCTGGCTGCTGGCGTGCGCGTCGGTGGGCGCGGTCGCGGACGTGGCGGGGGACCCGGCGGCGGCCGACGTGGCCGTGAGCGGTCCGGAGCCGGGGTCGCTGGAGGCCGCGCGGGCCTGCTCGGGGGCCCGGATCGCGCTGGCGCTCAGACCGCTCGGCGGGCGCTTCCCGCAGCCGCCGGAGGGCTTCGCCGACTACGCCGTCGAGGTGCCGGGGCAGGGCGACCGCTTCGTGCCGTACGCGCCGGTCGACCCCGAGGAGCCGGCGCTGATCGTGGCGGGCCGGGAGTTCACCGGGGCGGAGGTGGTCGAGCGGGCCCGGGCCGAGGCGCCGGAGCTCGGTCTGACCGGGCCGGGCTCGCGGATCCTGTCGGGGCGGCCGTACGACACGTGGGAGGGCCTGAACGCGGGCCTGTACGGGGCGCTGGCCACCGGCGGCTCCGTGGTGCTGTGCCGGAACCTGGACCGCCTCGGGGGCGAGGCCCTGGACAAGCGGGTGGAGAGCGAACGGGTGACGGCCATCGCCCGCTGACGGCAGGCGCCACCGGCCGTCCGCCGCCCGCCCCTCCCCCGTTCGGCGCACCACCACCCGCCCCGGACCGCCGTCCCGGGTCATCGTCGTACGCAACGGCATCACCGCACGCCGTACGCAGCGAGGGGTGGACCCGGTCATGAGCGACACCGCAGGCGCGTCCTCCGCGCAGCCGGGGGGCGGGCGCGCCCTCGGCCCGGGGACGGGGTCCTCGGCGAGCGGGCGGGGACGGGCCCGGCGGCGCCGGCGGCGCTGGGCGCGCGGGACCGGGTTCGCCCTCGTGGTCGTCCTGCTCGCGGCCGCGGGCGCCGGGTGGGCGGTGTACCGGAAGCTGGAGGGGAACATCACCCCCGACGAGGCGGCGGCCGCCGAACTCGCGCGGTTCGAGAAGGAGCGGCCCACGGCACTCGTCGAGGACGCCCGGAACATCCTGCTGATCGGCTCGGACTCCCGTTCCGGCGAGGGCAACGCCCGCTACGGGCGGGACGCGGGGACCGAGCGTTCGGACACCGTGATCCTGCTGCACCTGTCGACGGGCCGGCACAGCGCCACCGCGGTGTCCATCCCCCGGGACCTGATGGTGGAGGTGCCCGGCTGCCGCCGCCCCGACGGATCCCGCTCCGAACCGGTGTTCACGATGTTCAACTCCGCCTTCGCGGTGGGCGGTTCGGCCTGCACCATCCGAACGGTCGAGAAGCTGACGGACATCCGCGTCGACCACCACGTCGTCGTCGACTTCGACGGCTTCAAGGACATGGTCGACGCGGTGGGCGGCGTCGAGGTGTGCCTGCGCGAGCCCGTCGACGACAAGGACGCCCGGCTGAGCCTGCCCGCGGGCCGGGTGACGCTGAACGGGGAGCAGGCGCTGGGTTACGTCCGGGCCCGCAAGACCCTCGGTGACGGCAGCGACACCGGCCGCATGGAGCGCCAGCAGCGCTTCCTCGGCGCGCTCGTGCACAAGGTGAGCGGCAACGACGTGCTGCTGAATCCGGTGAAGCTGTATCCCGTCCTGGACGCGGCCACCTCGTCGCTCACCACCGACCCGGGACTGGCCAGTCTGCGGGGTCTGTACGACCTCGCCCGCGGGCTGCGCGAAATCCCCACGGCCCGGGTGCGGTTCCTGACCGTTCCCCGTGAGCCGTACACCGGGAACGCCGATCGTGACCAGCTCGCGCAGCCCGCGGCGGAGGAGCTGTTCGCCCGGCTGCGCACGGACCGGCCCGTGGCGATCGCGCCGGTGGCCCGGAATTCCGCGCCGGACGGCGGTCCCGGCGGCGCTTCCCCGGCGCCCACGTTCTCCGGCAACTCCGCCGCCGAGGACGTCTGCGGGTGAAGCGCGTCACAGGACCGGCACAGGACCCGCCCGGAACACGTCCGGGACGATGGACCCTCGGTTCGGGAAATGCGCGCATTGCCCGCTGTGAGGAAGCCGGGAAGGCGACGCCGCCGTCGCTCCGCGGCGAACCGGGCGGTTGGTGTGAGCGCTCCGGTGCGCCGGGGCCCGTGAGGTCCCGCCGTGCGCAGGAGCACACACCGGGAGGAGAGGACCACCCTCGAATACGCCCCCGACCAGGCCCGCCGCCCGGCCGACGTCCTCGGCCTGTCCGGCTCCGCCGTGAAGCCCGGCGAGAGCGTCCCCGACGCCCAGGGACCGCCCGCCATGACCCTCACCCTCGGCAAGGACTTCAAGGGCGCCGGAGTCAGGCTCGACGCCACCTCCGCGAAGGCTCCGGAGGGGGTCCCGAAGTCCACGGCGGACAAGGTGAAGTGCGCCGGGTGACCTGAGAGCCCCGTCACGCGTCCTACAGGACGGCCCCGTCACGGCCGGAAGGGCGACCCGGTCCACCGGCACAGGCGTACAGCCATCGAGGGGCGACGCGTGTCCGACGGTACGCAAGGGCCGCGCGCAGGGGAACGTTCGCGGGAGCGAGGGCGGGGAGAAGCGCATGACACACAGCGGTGTGCGGGGAGAGGGAACACGGCCGGACGCGGTCCGGCCCGCCGGGGACGGCACGTCCCGCGGGAACGGTCCCGGCCGGGGCGGCGCGGGACGCCGTCACGGCAGGCGGCCCCGGCGCCGGCACCGCGTGCTCAGATGGTCCGCGGTCACCCTGTCGGTCCTGATACTCGGCACGGCCGGCGCCGGATACCTCTACTACCACCACCTGAACGGCAACATCGAGAAGGGCGAGCGCAGCAGCGGCGACTCCAAGGCCCGCAGGTCCGAGCCGAACGCCGCCGGCCAGACCCCCCTGAACATCCTGCTGATCGGCTCCGACAGCCGCGCCTCCGACGCGAACGTGGCGCTGGGCGGCGGCAGGGACCACCGCGACGGCGTGCCGCTGGGCGACGTGCAGATGCTGATCCACCTGGCGGCGGACCGCAGGAGCGCGGCGATGGTGAGCATCCCGCGTGACACCCGGGTGGACGTACCCGAGTGCACCGACCCGAAGACCGGCAGGACCTACCCGGCGACGAACACGATCATCAACGAGTCGCTCGGCCGCGGCGGGGCCGGCTGCACCCTGGCCACCTGGGAGAACCTCACCGGCGTCTACATCGACCACTGGATGACCATCGACTTCGCCGGCGTGGTGCGGATGGCCGACGCCATCGGCGGTGTCGAGGTCTGCGTGAACCAGAACGTGTGGGACCGCCCGCTGCCCGGGGTGCCCGGCGGCTCGGGGCTCAAGATGAGGGCCGGGACCAAGAAGGTCGAGGGCGAGCAGGCGCTGCAGTGGCTGCGCACCCGGCACGCCTGGGGCAGCGATGTGCTGCGGACCCGAGCGCAGCGCATGTACATGACCGCGGCGATGCGCACCCTGCGGGAGCAGAACGTCTTCACCGACACCGGCAGGCTGATGGGTCTGGCCGAGGCGGCCACGAAGTCCCTGGTGGTGTCCGAGGAGATCGGCACGGTCAAGAAGCTGTTCGACCTCGGCATGCAGCTCAAGACGGTCCCCTCGAACCGCATCACCATGACGACGCTGCCCACCGTCGAGGACCCGGAGAACAAGAACCACCTGCTTCCGGCCGGTGACGACGCCGAGCAGATGTGGGCGATGCTCCGCGACGACGTGTCCTTCGACGCCAACGGCGACGGCAGGAGCGACGAGGACGGCAAGGGCGGCAAGGGCGGCGGGGACGACGGCGCGGGCTCCGGCGAGGACGCCACCGGCGGCGCGGCGAAGGCCTCCGCGGAGCCGTCCGACGACTCCGCCCGGGCTGCCGGCCTCGACGTCCTGGTGCGCAACGCCACCCGGTCCGCCACGCTCGGACCGGTCGACGGCCGTGCGCGCGCCATCGCCCGGGCGCTGGAGGAGCAGGGCTTCAGCAGGGCGACGGCGGACACCTCGGCGGCGCTGTCCGAGCGGAGGACCGTCGTCCGTCACCCGGACGACGAGTCGGCCGGGGACGCCCGCCGGGTCGCCGAGGCGCTGGGCATTCCGGCGAGCGCGACGCGGAAGTCGGCGGACGTGTCCGGGGTCACAGTCGACGTCGGAGCGGACTGGCGTTCGGGCACGTTGTACCCGCAGCAGGAGAAGCCGGAGGCCGGAGACCTGCCCGACAGCAGCGACGCCCTGAACGGATCGGAGACGGGTACGTGCATGGACGTGTACAAACCCTACCGATGGTAGGAATCCGGTACATACAAGCAGTTGTGCCGGAAGTTGGAACGTCGAATACGTCACCTGTTCCGTTTGACGCTCAACTTGGCAGATAGTGTGAGCACCCCCGTGCCCCGCCATGAGGTCCGCTCTGGCGCAGTGCACTTGCTGACTTTTACCGTGCGCCTTCAGAGCAGGCGCCGCGTGGCCCTGACGGAGGATGGAAAACCGTGGACGCGCAAGGACGTGGGCGGACAGAGGACGTCGATCCCGCAGACCAGTGGGTGTTGAATCCGGACACCGGCGAATACGAACTGCGCCTGCCCGATTCCGCACCGCAGCCCGCCGTCCCGGGCCCGCGCGGTGCCGCCCCGGGCGGCACCGCCGGCGGTCCCAGGGGCCGCCGTACGGCCGCGCCCGGCCGTGAGGTCCCGCCCCAGCGGCGACGCCGTGCGGCGCCCGCGGAACCGGCGCCGGGACGGCGCGGACGCCGGCCGGCGAAGAAGAAGTCGCGGGGCAGGAAGGTGCTGCTGTGGACCAGCGGCACCCTGGCGTTCGCCGTCCTCGCGACCGGCGTCGGCGGCTACCTCTACCTCAAGCACCTCGAGGGCAACGTCACGACGACGGACGTGGGCACCGCGGGGAGCAGCAGCTTCAAGAAGGACGAGGCCTTCAACATCCTCGTCATCGGCACCGACAAGCGCACCGGTGCGGGCAACGAGGGCTACGGCGACAAGGGCAGCGTCGGCCACGCGGACACCACGATCCTGCTGCACGTCTCCGAGGACCGCTCCAACGCGACCGCGCTCAGCATCCCGCGCGACATGATCGTGGACATCCCCGACTGCCCGACCACGCAGGAGGACGGGACGCAGAAGGTCATCCCGGGGCAGCAGGGCGTCCGCTTCAACCGCAGCCTCGGCGAGGGCGGCCGGGACGCCGGCTGCACCATGCGCACGGTGAAGGAGGCGACCGGCATCCAGCCCCACCACTTCATGATGGCCGACTTCAACGCGGTCAAGACGCTGACCACGGCGGTCGGCGGCGTGAAGGTCTGTGTGGAGCACCCGGTCGACGACCCGAAGTCCCATCTGAAGCTGCCCGCGGGTGAGTCCGAGGTCGAGGGCGAGCAGGCGCTGGCCTTCCTGCGCACCCGGCACTCCTTCGGCAACGAGGGCGACCTGGACCGCATCAAGGCCCAGCAGCAGTTCCTGGGCTCCCTCATGCGGCAGATGTCCTCCAGCGACACCCTCACCAGTCCCACCAAGCTGATCAAGCTGGCCGAGGCCGCGACCAAGGCGCTCACCGTGGACAGCGCCATCGGCAAGGTGGGCACGCTCAAGGACATCGCCCTGGAGCTGAAGAAGGTGCCGCCGAAGAACATCACGTTCCTGACGGTGCCGGTGGTCGACAACCCGGCCGAGAAGGTCAGGGCGACGGTCGTCCCCGACGAGTCGAAGGCGCCCCAGGTCTTCGGGATGATCGCGAACGACGTCTCCTTCACCGAGGTCAAGAAGAAGGAGAAGAAGGAGAAGAAGAAGGAGTCCGCCGCGGCCGCCGCCCGCCTCGAGGGCGCCAAGTCCGACCCCTCCGAGGTCCGCGTCCGCATCCTCAACGGCGGCGCTCCCCCGGACAGCGCGCAGAAGGAACTCAACCACCTCCAGATCGAGGCGGGCGTCACCAAGTCCGAGAACGCCGGCAACGCCCCCGAGGAACTGAAGAAGACCACCCTCGAGTACGCCCCCGACCAGGCCGACCAGGCCCGCCGCCTGGCCGACATCCTCGGCCTGTCCGGCTCCGCCTTGAAGCCCGGCGAGAGCGTCCCCAACGCCCAGGGACTGCCCGCCATGACCCTCACCCTCGGCAAGGACTTCAAGGGCGCCGGGGTCAGGCTCGACGCCACCTCCGCGAAGGCTCCGGAGGGGGTCCCGAAGTCGACGGCGGACAAGGTTCAGTGCGCCAGTTGAGGCCGTAGCGCAACCTCACGGGCCCGTCGTATGTCTCCAGGACGTACGACGGGCCCGTGCCGTGGGCGCCAGGGGCGTCGGAGCCGGTCCGGCACGATCCGCCGGGCAGGCCCCAAGGGCTGGGGAGGACTTGGAAGTTGACGCAGGACATTGTGCAGGAGGCCGTACCGGCCGCCGCGGACGAGAGCGTCCCGGAGGACGACGGCGAGGGCCCGGGAGGCGGACGCGGGGCGCCGCGCAGGCGCCGGGTGCTCCGCTGGTCGGCGATGGCGCTGGCGGTGCTGATGGTGGGGACGGCCGGCGCCGGATACCTCTACTACCGGCACCTCAACGCCAACATCGAGCAGCAGGAACTCAACCTCGGTGACACGAAGGTCCCGGAACCGACGCCGAACGCCGCGGGACAGACCCCGCTGAACATCCTGCTCATCGGCTCCGACGCGCGGGACAGCGAGGAGAACCAGAAACTCGGCGGCGCCCGGGAGACGTTCGGCTCCACCCCGCTGGCGGACGTCCAGATGCTGGTGCACCTGTCCGCCGACCGCAGCAACATGTCGGTCGTCAGCATGCCGCGGGACACCCTCGTACGGATCCCCAAGTGCACCGACCCCGACGACGGCACGGTGTACCCGGCGAGCGAGGGCCGGGTGATGACCAACCAGAGCCTCGGGCACGGCGGTCCGGGCTGCACGGTCGCCACCTGGCAGGAGCTCACCGGCATCCACATCGACCACTTCCTGATGGTCGACTTCGCGGGCGTGGTGGCGATGGCGGACGCCGTCGGCGGCGTCCCGGTGTGCGTCGACGCCAACATCCACTCGCGCGACGGCCAGGGCCACGGCTCCGGCCTGAAGCTCGAGAAGGGCACCCACCCGGTCAAGGGCGAGCAGGCCCTGCAGTGGCTGCGCACCCGTTACGGCTTCGAGGACGGCAGCGACCTGGCGCGGGCCAAGGCCCAGCACATGTACATGAACTCGATGGTGCGCGAGCTGCGCGAGAACGCCACCCTGAGCAACCCGAACAAGCTGCGCAGGCTCGCCGAGAAGGCCACCGAGGCGCTCACCGTCGACCCGGGCCTGAACTCGGTCAAGAAGCTCTACGACCTCAGCACCGAGCTGCGGAAGGTGAAGCCGGAGCGCATCACCATGACCACGATGCCCAACCGGTACGTGGGCGCCCGGGTGGAGCCCACGGAGGACGCCGAGCAGCTCTTCCGGCTGGTGCGCGAGGACATCACGCTGGACGGCGGGGACGGCGGGAAGGGCAAGGACGGCGCGGACCCGAAGAAGGGGACCGCCCCGGCGCGGGCGGACCAGGACGCGGGCGACCCGGCGGCCGACGACGCCGAGATACCGGTCCTGGTGCAGAACGGCACCCGCACCGACACCCTGGGCGCGGCGCACGACCGGGCCGCCGCCGTCGCGGAGCTGCTGGTGGACGAGGGGTTCGCCAGGGCGGTCGCCGACCCGGGCGCCTCCCCGAGCGAGAAGACCACCGTCGTCCGTTACCCCAGCGCGGACCTGAAGGGCGACGCCGAGGCGGTCGCCGAGGCGCTGGGCATCGCGCCGGACGCCGTGCGCAGGTCGACCGACGTCTCCGGGGTCACGCTCGTGGTGGGCGCGGACTGGCGCGAGGGCACGACGTACCGGGCCCCGAAGGAGGACGACGAGGTTCCGGAGTCCGCCGAGGCGCTCAACGGCGCGGACGACGAGGCCTGCATGAAGGTGAACCCCGCGTTCACCTGGTGAGCACGGCGCACGGGCCCCCCTCCGGCGGGGAGGGAGGCCCGTGGCGGCGTCCGGTCAGTGCGGGGCGGCGTCCGCGCGGACCGCGGGGCGGCGGCTCGCGATCACCTTGCGGGCCAGGGACTTCGGGCTGGTCAGGAAGCCCCAGCCCCACGACATGTGCATGGTGGCCAGGGCCACCGGGATCTGCAGCCGTGCCTTGAGCGGCAGCCCCTTGCCGGCCGGTACGGACCCCAGGACGATCGCCGCGAGGTACCCCCCGGGCACCACGAAGCCCCACGGGGTCAGCGCGGCGCCCACCACGATCCCGGCCGCGATCGCGCACACCGCGGCCGGCGGGGCCAGGTAGCGCAGGTTGATGGAACCGGAGTGGTAGCGGGCCACGACGTGCCGCCAACGCCCGTAGTCCTTGTACTGCTTGGCCAGCGCCCGCACGCTCGGCCGGGGCCGGTACGACACCTTCAGCTCCGGCGAGAACCAGATCAGCCCGCCGGCCTCGCGTATGCGGAAGTTCAGCTCCCAGTCCTGGGCGCGGATGAACTCCACGTTGTACCCGCCCTGCCGCTCCAGCGCCTCGCGCCGGAACACGCCGAGGTACACGGTCTCGGCGGCGCCCGCCCGGCCGCCGGTGTGGAAGGCGGCGTTGCCCACGCCTATCTTCGAGGTCATCGCGGCCGCGACGGCGTGCTCCCAGTCGTTCTCCCCCTCGGCGTGCATGATGCCGCCGACGTTCTGCGCGCCGGTCTCCTCCAGGAGCCGCACGGCGGTCGCGATGTAGTTCGGGGAGAGCATCCCGTGCCCGTCGACGCGGACCACGACCGGATGGCGCGAGGCCTTGATCGCCGCGTTGAGGGCGGCCGGGGTGCGGCCGGTCGGATTGGGCACGGTGTGCACCCGCGGGTCCTCGGCCACGAGCTCGGCGGCGATCTCGTCCGTGCGGTCCGTGGACGGACCGAGGGCGATCACGACCTCCATCTCGCCGGCGTACTCCTGGGCGAGGATCGCGTGGACGGCGCCACGCAGGTGCCGCTCCTCGTTGAGGACGGGCATGATCACGGAAACGGCGGGGAGCCGCACGTCGGGATTGGCGTTCATAGAGGGCTCACGTTACCGCGAACGGGGGACACCGACGCGCGCGCCGGGGGCGATGCGCCGGACCGCAGATCGTATCGGCCTACCGTGCTCACGATCCCACGCACGGCCGTCGTCCGGAGGTGTCCCCCCTTGCCCACGCCGCCGCGGTCCCCCCGGCCCCGCACCGCACCGCAGCGTCCGCCGCAGCCGCCCCCCAGGGGTCCGCGGCCGCCCGCGCCGCCGCGGGGGAGGCCGCGCTGGGTCGTGCGCACCGTCATCACGCTCTCGGCCGTGGTGCTCGCCTGCGCCGGCATCGGGCACACGGTGATGAGCGGCCTCGACGAGGACATCGCCCGGGTCGACCCGTTCCACGACATGAAGAACCGGCCCGAGGCCGGTCACGGCATGAACATCCTGCTGGTCGGCACCGACGGCCGGGAGAAGATCGGCGCGCAGGAGCGGGAGAAGTACCGGCTCGGCGGGGAGCCCTGCCACTGCACCGACACGATCATGATCGTGCACATCTCGGCGGACCGGGACCGCGCCAGCGTGGTCAGCCTGCCCCGCGACTCGTACGCCGTGACGCCCCCGCACACCGACCGCGTGAGCGGCGAACGGCACGGGGGGCACCCGCTCAGGCTGAACGCGGCGTACGCCGAGGGCGGGCCGCGGCTGACCGTGCGCACCGTCGAGAGGATGACCCGGGTGAAGATCGACCACTACCTGGAGGTCGACTTCACCAGTTTCATGAAGACCGTGGACGCGGTCGACGGTGTGGAGATCTGCACCTCCGAACCGCTGAAGGACGGCCGCACCGGTCTCGACCTGCCCGCCGGCCGGCACACCCTCGAAGGCGGCCAGGCCCTGCAGTACGTCCGTGCCCGGCACGTCGACGGCGCCGCCGACCTCAGCCGGATGAGGCGCCAGCAGCAGTTCATGGCCGCCCTGGTGGACCGGGTCACCTCCTCCGGGGTCCTGCTGAACCCGATGAGGTTCCGGGACGTGGTCCGGGCGGTGCTCGGATCGGTCCGCGCCGACGAGGGCTTCGGCACCGGTGAACTCCTGGACCTCGGCCGGGCGATGCGGAACTTCTCGCCCTCCTCGTCCGAGTTCGTCACCGTGCCGATCGCCGACATGGAGTACGCCGCGAAGGGTGCCGGCTCGACGCTGAAGTGGGACGCCGAGAAGGCCGGGCGCCTCTTCGACGCGCTGCGCCGGGACCGGCCGCTGGCCGCGCACCGCACCCCCGACACGGTGCCCCGCGTCCCGGTGGACCCCCGGCGCATCCGCGTCCAGGTCGAGAACGGCACCCGGACCACGGGCCTGGGCCGGCGGGTGGACACCGCGCTGGCGGCGGCCGGCTTCGCCACCACCGGCGCCCCGGCCAACGCGGCGGCCCGGGACGTGCGGCGGACGGTCGTCGCCTACGACCCCCGCTGGGACCGCTCCGCGAAGTCCCTCGCGGCGGCCCTTCCCGGCAGCGAACTGCGCGCGGTGAAGGGCCAGGGCGCCACGCTGAAGGTGATCGCGGGCGCCGACTTCGAGGAGGTCCGCAGGGTCCGGGTCGAGGGCCCGGGGCAGGGCGGGTCCGGTGTGCTGCGGGGCGACGAGGTGAGCTGCTCCTGAGCCCGCCCCGTCCTAGGGCCTCTCGTATGGATCAGGTCGGCCGCGACCGGCGGTGCGTCGTGGCCGACCCGAGCGGGGTTTGGTGCGTGCAGATGCAAGGCGGAGGAGGGCGCCAACGCGGAGCGTTGGCAACTGACGACAACGCGGCAGATGCGCGTGCCAAGCCCCGCGACGCCGACATGATCCAAACGAGAGGCCCTAGTCCTCGAAGCCCTCGGCCGCCCGCCTCTCCCGCAGTTCCAGGATCGCCCGGCGGCGGGCCAGTCGGTGGGCGCGGCGGATCTGCGCCTCCTGGTAGCGGCGCCGGTCCCGCTCGGTCTCCGGCAGCACCGGCGGCACCCGGCGCGGCTTGCCGTCGGCGTCGACGGCCGCGAAGACGAGGTAGGCCGAGCCGACCTGGGTGGCCGGCGCGGACTCGTTCCAGCGCTCGGCCAGCACCCGCACGCCGACCTCCATCGAGGTCCGGCCGGTCCAGTTGACCTGGGCCTTCACATGGACCAGGTCGCCGACGCGGACCGGCTCCAGGAAGGCCATCTCGTCCATGGACGCGGTGACCGCGGGCCCTCCGGAGTGCCGTCCGGCGACGGCGCCCGCGGCGTCGTCGACCAGTTTCATGATCACCCCGCCGTGCACCGTGCCCAGCAGGTTGGTGTCGTTGTGGGTCATGATGTGGCTGAGGGTCGTACGGGACGCCGAGGTGGGTTTGCCCGGTATGTCCGGACTCTCCGTGGCTGCGGCGGTGGCCTGGTCTGTCATGGCCTCCACCTTATGCCGAGGGGACATCTGCGGAATTTGTGTCAGCTTCGCAACAGCGGGGCCCTGATTTTCCGACGACCCTTGTCCGGCACACGGCGGGGGCCTGCACACTGTCTCCCATGACTGATTGGCCCGAGGCACGGTCCGACGACAACCGCGGCGGACGCTACGGACGCGGCAGCGCGAGCGCACGGCCCGAGGGCGCCCGCGTCATGCGGCAGGTCCGCCGCGGCCCGGCGGCCCCTCCCGGGCAGGGCGCGTACGGCGGTGTCCCGCAGCAGCCCTCGTACGTGGACGGACACGGCAGCGGCGGCTACGACAGCGGCTACAACACCGGCCAGGTGTACGGCACGCCCGGCGGCGGACCCGCCGGGCCGGGCGGCGGCGGCCGCGGCCCGCAGCGTCCCGCGCCGGACTGGCGCCGCCGCGCCAAGTGGACGGCGATCACCGTGGTGACGGTGCTGGTCGCGACGACCGTCGGCACGTACTTCTGGGCCGACTCCAAGCTCAACCGCGAGGTCGACCTGTCGAAGGTGATCGAGCGGCCCGACAAGGGCGAGGGCACCAACTACCTCATCGTCGGCTCCGACAGCCGCGCGGGCATGACAGCCGAGGACAAGAAGAAGCTGCACACCGGGTCCGCCGAGGGCAAGCGCACGGACTCGATGATGATCCTGCACACCGGCGACAACGGCCCCACCCTGGTCTCGCTGCCCCGGGACTCGAACGTCGAGATCCCGTCCTTCGTGGGCTCCGAGTCGGGCAAGACCTACCCCGCGACCGGCCGGCAGGTGAAGCTCAACGCCGCGTACGCCGAGGACGGGCCCGAACTGCTGGTCCGCACGGTCGAGTTCAACACCGGCCTGCACATCGACCACTACGTGGAGATCGGCTTCGCCGGCTTCGCGAACATCGTGGACGCGGTCGGCGGCGTCGAGATGGACATCCCGCAGGACATCAAGGACACCAAGTCCGGCGCCGACCTCAAGAAGGGCAAGCAGACCCTGAACGGCGAGGAGGCCCTGGCCTTCGTCCGCACCCGCTACGCGCTGGCGGGCTCCGACCTGGACCGTACGAAGAACCAGCAGAAGTTCCTCTCCGCCCTCGCCAACCAGGTGGCCACGCCGGGCACGGTCCTCAACCCCTTCACGCTCTACCCGACGATGGGCGCCGGCCTGGACTCCCTGATCGTCGACGAGGACATGGGCCTGTTCGACCTGGCCGACATGTTCTGGTCGATGAAGGGCGTCAGCGGAGGCGAGGGCACCTCCATGAACATGCCGATCGCGGGCTCCACCGGCGGCAACCTGCTCTGGGACAAGGCCAAGGTGAAGCAGCTGGTGAGCCAGCTGAACAACGACGAGAAGGTCACCGTCAAGGGCGACTGAGGCGTCACGGGCGCCGGACGTGGTGGGGGGGCGGGGTAGCGCGGCGGCCGCGGCGCCCCAGGCCCCCACCCCGCAGGCCCGCACCGCCACCACCCACGCCCCGCCGCCCGCACCTCGGTGGGCGGCTGGGGGGGGGCGGGGGGGCGCGGGGGGGGCGCCGGCGCCCCGGCGCGCCCCCCCCCCCCCCACGTCCGGGGACGGCGTCACATCGCGGCGCCCGCCATGGCACGGCACGTCTCGGAGCAGCGGCGGCAGGACTCGGCGCAGCGCGTCATCCGCTCGTCGTCCGGCATGGACATGCACGCCTCGGCGCACATGTCGCAGGCCTGCGCGCACATCATGCACATCTCGTTCGCCAGCGGCGAGCGGCGCATCATCATGTCCGCGCACATGCGGGTCATTTCCGAACAGTCCATGAGCGCCCGCATGATCGGCATCCGGGCCTGGCCGCCCGCCTGCAGACAGGAGCTCATGGTCTCCTCGCACACGCCGTGGCAGGCCATGCACGCCTGGACGCAGTCCTGCATCTGCTCGCTCATCGGTTCCATGGTGGTCGGCTGCTGCTGGGTCATGGTTCCTCCCGGGGACAGTAGGGGCCGGGGAACGGCGGGGGCCGGGGAACGGCCCCCGCCCCTCCGTCCTACGCCCCCGTTCCCATGAGCACCACAGGACGGCCCGTGGGCGCCACGGGGCGGCCCGGACCGCGCGTCTGCTTGGAAGCGGCGACAGCGGCAAAAAGAGGTGGGGCGGCCGGCACACCGGCCGCCCCACGGGGCGGGACGAGCGGCTCAGGGGAGGGCACGCATGACACCACAGGCGGAGAAGCAACGGCTGCGCAGACGGCTGGAGCGGCTCATCGGCATCGCCGCGACCGAGGGCAACGAGCTCCTGCCGCTGCGCAACGGCGACCGGATCTTCCCCGCGATGCTGGAGGCCATCCGCGCCGCGGAACACACCGTCGACATGATGACGTTCGTGTACTGGCGCGGCGACATAGCGCGGGAGTTCGCCGACGCCCTGGCCGAGCGGGCGCGCTCGGGGGTCCGGGTGCGGCTGCTGCTGGACGGTTTCGGCGCCAAGGAGATCGAGCCGGAGCTGCTGGACGCCATGGACCGGGCCGGCGTCCAGGTGGCCTGGTTCCGCAAGCCCACCCGGCTGTCGCCGATGCGGCAGAACCACCGCTGCCACCGCAAGGTCCTGGTGACCGACGAGCACACCGCCTTCACCGGGGGCGTCGGCATCGCCCAGGAGTGGTGCGGTGACGCCCGCGACCCCGGCGAGTGGCGCGACACCCACGTACGGGTCCGGGGGCCCGCCGTGGACGGGATCGCCGCCGCCTTCGCCCAGAACTGGGCCGAGTGCCACGACGACCTGTACGACGAGCACGACCGCTTCACCGCCCAGGAGCAGCCCGGGCGGGCCACCGTGCAGGTCGTGCGGGGCTCGGCCAGCTTCGGCTGGCAGGACATGCAGACCCTGCTGCGCGTCATGATCACCTCGGCGCGGGAGTGCTTCCGGCTGTCCACGGCCTACTTCGCGCCCGACGCCTACTTCGTCGACCTCCTGGCCGCCGCCGCGCGCCGGGGGGTGCGCGTGGAGATCCTGCTCCCGGGGCCGCACACCGACCAGCGGGCCTGCCTGCTGGCCGGACGGCAGCACTACCAGACGCTGGTCGACGCGGGCGTGGAGGTGCGGGAGTACCAGCCGACCATGCTGCACACGAAGATCGTCACCGTGGACGGCGTCTGCTCCCTGATCGGCTCCACCAACTTCAACCGCCGCTCCCTGGAGCACGACGAGGAGGTCATGCTGGCCGTCCTCGACGAGGACTTCACGGCCGCGCTGGACGCCGACTTCGACGCCGACCGCGAGCTGAGCGAGCCCATCGACCCGGCCCGCTGGCGGCGCCGCCCCCTGACCGAGCGCCTCGCCGAGGCCGCGGTCACCCCGATCCGCCACTTCCTGTGACGGCGCGCGGCGGCCGGGAACGGGCGGAGGGCGCCCGGCCCGCGGACGCCCTCCGTTCACCGGCTCACCGGTCGGCCGTCACGGCAGGTTGCGGGCCATCACGATCCGCTGGACCTGGTTGGTGCCCTCGTAGATCTGCGTGATCTTCGCGTCGCGCATCATGCGCTCGACCGGGTAGTCGCGGGTGTAGCCGTAGCCGCCGAGGAGCTGGACGGCGTCCGTGGTGACCTCCATGGCGACGTCGGAGGCGAAGCACTTCGCCGCGGCGCCCTGGAAGGTGAGGTCGCCGTCGCCCCGCTCGGACTTGGCCGCGGCGGCGTAGGTGAGCTGGCGGGCGGCCTCGATCTTCATGGCCATGTCGGCGAGCATGAACTGGATGCCCTGGAAGTCGGCGATCGGCTTGCCGAACTGCTTGCGCTCCTTGACGTAGCCCTTGGCGTAGTCGAGGGCGCCCTGGGCGATGCCCAGGGCCTGGGCGGCGATGGTGATGCGGGTGTGGTCCAGCGTCCTCATCGCCGTGGCGAAGCCGGTGCCCTCCTCGCCGATCATGCGGTCGGCGGGGATGCGGACGTTGTCGAGGTAGACCTCGCGGGTCGGGGAGCCCTTGATGCCGAGCTTCTTCTCCGGGGCGCCGAAGGAGACGCCCTCGTCGGACTTCTCGACGACGAAGGCGGATATGCCCTTGGAGCGCTTGGCGGGGTCGGTGACCGCCATCACCGTGTAGTACTCGGACTCGCCCGCGTTGGTGATCCAGCGCTTCACGCCGTTGAGGACGTAGGCGTCGCCGTCGCGGACCGCCCTGGTCTTCATGCCGGCGGCGTCGGAGCCGGCGTCCGGCTCGGAGAGGCAGTACGAGAACATCGCGTCGCCCTTGGCGAGCGGGGCCAGGTACTTCTTCTTCAGCGCCTCGGAGCCGGAGAGGATCACCGGCAGCGAGCCCAGCTTGTTGACAGCCGGGATGAGGGAGGAGGAGGCGCAGACCCGGGCCACCTCCTCGATCACGATGACCGTGGCGAGGGCGTCCGCGCCGGCGCCGCCGTACTCCTCGGGGACGTGGACGGCGTGCAGGTCGTTCGCGACCAGCGCGTCGAGGGCCTCGCGCGGGAAGCGGGCCTCCTCGTCCACCGCGGCGGCGTGCGGCGCGATCTTCGCCTCGGCCAGCGAGCGGATGGCGTCGCGGAGCATGTCGTGCTCCTCGGACGGGCGGTACAGGTCGAAGTCAGCCGATCCGGCCAAGGTCTCTCACGCTCCAAAACACTGCGATGCTGATCACGCTAACTACCGTTAAGTAACTCAAATGTTAGGCCTTCCCCGGTGCTCGTGGATAGGTGAGCTGGGCGACAGCCCTCCGGTGGCGTCCCCGGGCTCCCGGTTATGCTCGGGCCCGCACTGCTCGCCGTAGACCCCTGGAGCACCCATGGCCCTCAAGATCACCGTGATCGGCACCGGTTATCTCGGTGCGACCCACGCGGCGGCCATGGCGGAGCTGGGGTTCGAGGTGCTGGGCCTCGACGTCGTGCCGGAGAAGATCGACAAGCTGCGGCGCGGCGAGGTCCCGATGTACGAGCCGGGGCTGGAGGAGCTGCTGCGCAGGCACGTGGCCGGGATCGAGGGGTCCAGCGGGCGGCTGCGGTTCACGATGGACTGGGCCGAGGCCGGGGAGTTCGGCGACGTCCACTTCGTGTGCGTGAACACCCCGCAGCGGCACGGCGAGTACGCGTGCGACATGTCGTACGTCGACTCCGCGATCGCCTCGCTCGCGCCGCACCTGAAGGGTCCCGCGCTGGTCGTGGGCAAGTCGACGGTGCCCGTGGGGTCGGCGGACCGGCTGGCCGCCTACCTGGCCGAGCACGCCCCCGCCGGTCCGGACGCGGAGCTGGCGTGGAACCCGGAGTTCCTGCGCGAGGGCTTCGCCGTGCAGGACACGCTGCACCCGGACCGGATCGTGGTGGGGGTGCGCGGTGAGCGGGCGGAGAAGCTGCTGCGGGAGGTGTACGCCACACCCGTCGGGGAGGGCTCGCCGTTCGTGGTGACCGACTTCGCGACCGCGGAGCTGGTGAAGACCTCGGCGAACTCCTTCCTGGCCACCAAGATCTCGTTCATCAACGCGATGGCCGAGGTGTGCGAGGCCGCGGACGGGGACGTCGCCAAGCTGGCGGAGGCCATCGGCTACGACGACCGGATCGGCGCGAAGTTCCTGCGGGCCGGGATCGGTTTCGGCGGCGGCTGCCTGCCGAAGGACATCCGGGCGTTCATGGCGCGCGCCGGTGAGCTGGGCGCGGACCAGGCGCTGACGTTCCTGCGGGAGATCGACTCGATCAACATGCGCCAGCGCGGCCGGATGGTGGAGCTGACCCGGCAGGCCCTGGGCGACGGGTCGTTCCTCGGCAAGCGGGTGGCGGTGCTGGGCGCGACCTTCAAGCCGGACTCGGACGACGTCCGGGACTCGCCGGCGCTGAACGTGGCCGGGCAGATCCACCTGCAGGGCGGTCAGGTCACGGTGTACGACCCGAAGGGCATGGACAACGCCCGCCGCCTCTTCCCCACGCTGGGGTACGCCGACTCGGCGCTGGAGGCGGTGCGGGGCGCGGACGTGGTGCTGCACCTGACGGAGTGGCGGGAGTTCCGCGAGCTGGACCCGGCGGCGCTGGGCGAGGTGGCGGCGGAGCGGCTGATCCTCGACGGCCGCAACGCGCTCGACCCCGAGGCGTGGCGGCGGGCCGGCTGGCGCTACCGCGCGATGGGGCGCCCCACCGCCTAGACGGGAACGCGGGACGCCGGGTGGGGCGGGGGGCGGGAGGCCGGACCGGCGGCCCGCGGGGATCTGCCCCACCCGGCGCGGGGGGGGCGCGGCGGGGGCCCCGAGGGGGGGC